>JAEYNG010000397.1 GCA_023412695.1 Planctomycetota bacterium
CGTGACCGCCGCGGAGCTGGACAACACCCTACCCGACCCAGAACTGGCGAAGATCATCACCGAGAACGGCCAAGACTCTGCCTCGCGCCGCATCGCCGGCGCGATCGTCCGCGCGCGTGCCGTCGCACCGATCAGCACCACAGCCCAACTGGCCGAGGTGGTGCACTCGGTCGTCGGCAGGCCCGGCGGCCGCTCGCCCATCGACCCGGCGACGAAGACCTTCCAGGCGATCCGCATCGCGGTCAACGACGAGCTCGGCCACCTCGACGCCCTGCTCTCCTCGATCCGCCGCGCCGCGGAGATTCCCCGGACCACCTGGCTGCGGAAAGAGCCGGGCCGCTGCGCCCGCGTCGGCGTCATCGCTTTTCACTCCCTCGAGGACCGGCCCGTCAAGCAGACCTTCAACGCGCTCGCCGCCGCCGGGCAGGCCGAGCCTGTCGAGCGGGGCGCGATCCAGGCGGATGAAGCCGAACTCACCGCCAACCCGCGCTCGCGGTCGGCCAAGCTGCGCGTCATCCGCCTGCTCGAAGCGTCGTCGCGGCAAGTACATTGACCGAACGCCGTGCCCGCAAGCGCCCTTCGGGGCGCTCTTTGAAGCGAAACCGCCCGGAACGCCGAGTCAATCATTTCGAATCGCTCTTACCGCACTCGCAGCAAGGATGCAGCAGTGACCAGGGAACACAAGCTCGCGCTTATTGTCGGCTTCTCACTCGTGCTCATCGTCGGGGTCCTGATCAGCGACCACTTCTCCCCGGCACGCACACAGGACGTCTCCGCGGGCGCGATGTCCGCGGGCACCCCCGTCGGCTTCGGCAGCTCGCCCGACGGCCTGCGTGTCCCGGCCGAGGCGACCACCCGCACGGCCCTGCCCGACACCCTGACCTCGCACAACGTCGCGAACCGACTCCCGGAGCAGCCGAGCTACCAGCCGCCCGCCCCGCCGGTGCAGCAGCAGGTTGCCCAGCAACCCATACCCCAGCCGGTTGACCCCTTGGCAACCCAAGGCAATACCCCCCCGGAGCTCGTGATGGGTTCCCCTCAGATCCCCGAGTCACTCCGCCAAGACTTTGAGCCGGCCACCGGGGCGATCGGCGAGCGGCTGGCCGCGAACGATCAAATCCCCGTTTCCGGCGGGTCTGGCGCGCAGCCTGATACCGTCCTCAGCCGCCCGGTCAACCAAGTGACCCCCCCGCCCGTCATCACGACCCCGACCAAGCCGCAGTCCAGCGGCGCGATCAAGCGGTACACGATCCAGGAAGGTGATTCGATCTACCGCGTTGCCGCCACCCAATACGGGGACGGCACGCTCTGGTCGAAGCTCCGCGAGTTCAATCCCGGCAAGATCGGCAGCGAGGGCGAGGTCCGCGAAGGCTCGGTGATCGAGCTCCCGCCCAAGGACGTCCTCCTCGGCCAAGCGGTCCTGCCGACCCCCGGCACGAAGACGCCGAGCAAGGCTCCACCCAAGGTCGATTCTCCCCAGAAGCGGGAGGGCAATGCCCCCGGCTACACGGTCTACGTCGTCCAGCGGGGCGACGAGCTCGGGACCGTTGCACGCAAGACCCTTGGCACATCGAAGCGCTGGCCGGAGATCGCCGCGCTCAACAAGGACGTTCTCCCCGACCCGGACACGCTGACCGCGGGCATGAAGCTGCGCATTCCGTCGAGGTGATCTCGTGTTCGGCAAGCTGGCTTTCCTCATCGTCGCCGTCGGCGTGATCGCGGGCGTGCTGCTGGTGAACCGGCAGCTCCGCATCCAGTCCGCGCACGAGCTCGCAGACGCCCAGCGTCGCGTGGCCCAGCACGACCGGACGCTCTGGCGGCTGCGGGCCGAGATCGCTTCGCGCGTGACGCCGGAAAAGGTCCAGGCCGCGGCGTCAAGGCTGGGCAAGCTCATCCCCATCTCTCAGGACCGCTATCACGAGCTGGTCCGCCGCGAGGAAGAGCTGGCGCAGCAGACGCTCGCGCTCCAGGCATTGCCGTGATCTGCGACGTTCGGACGTGCTTCGACCGCCTCCTCTCTCTCGAGGCCACCTTATGGATGCCCACGTTGACACTGTCGCGCCCAAGCCTGACCCGACCGCGGCGTGCGAGCTCGACGCGACACCCGAGTTCCGTCTGAACCGCGTCGCCTTCGTAACCATCATCGGGATCTGCGTGCTGCTCGGGCTCATGCTCGCGCGCGTCGTGCAGTTGCAGGTCGCCCCGGGCGCCCTGCTCGCCGCGCACGGCGGCGACCGCGTTTCGGCGCGCCCCGAGCCGGGCGTTCGTGGCGACGTGTGGGACCGTCGCGGCCGGCCGATCGCGATCACGCGCTTCGCCTTCCGCGTGTTCATCGATCCGGTGGACTTTCCCAGCCCGCCCGAGGAGGCGGTGCAGAAGCTCGCCGACGCGACGGATATCCCCTTCGAGAAGATCATGCGGCGGCTTGCGCCCAAGCTCGCGGAGAACGAGAAGCTGCTCGCGGCCCAGACCGACGACGACCCGTGGACCGAGGCCGACAAGGCCCTGCACCGCTACGTCGCGCTGAATGACGGCCCAAACGGCGGCGCGCTCGAAGACTGGCGCGTCGATGTCGTCAAAGGCCTGAACATCCCCGGCGTGCACCTCGAGACCCGCCAGCTCCGCGAGACCCCCGCGGAGAACCTCGTCGCCGGCCTGCTCGGCAAGGTCGGGATCGACCACGACGGCCTGCTCGGCGTCGAGAAGATGATCAACAAGGAGGTCGCACCGACCGCCGGACGCATCGAGTATGTCCGCGACGCCAAGGGGCGGCCGCTGTGGGTGAACGCCAACGGCTACGCCGCGCCCCAGCGCGGCCAGGACGTCCGTCTCTCGCTCGATCTCGAGATCCAGCGGATCGTCCTCGAAGAGGTCGGCCGCGGGGTCGAAGAATCGCAGGCGGCGGGCGGGCGGGCCGTGGTGATGGACCCGCGGACGGGCGAGGTCCTTGCGATGGCCGACGTTCTCCGCAAGGTGCCGGAGGCCGTGCCGTACGGCTGGGACGTGCCGATCGGCCAGGAGAAGGGCGGCCGGCCTCGGTACATCACGATCAACTTCGACAAGTCGAGGAGCGACGAGCCGGCGCTTGCCCGCAACCGCTGCGTCGAGGATGTCTACGAGCCCGGATCGACGTTCAAGTCGTTCATGTGGGCGGTGGCGACCGAAGCCGGCGCGGCGACGCCGGACGAAGTGATCGACACCGAGGGCGGCCACTGGCGCACGCCCTACGGCCGCGCGGTGAACGACGTGACCACTCGCGACGTGATGACGTGGCGCGAGGTGCTGATCAACTCGTCGAACATCGGCATGGTGAAGGTCACCAGCAAGATGAGCTTCGAGGACCTGCGCGACGGCGTGCTGCGCTTCGGCTTCGGCAGGCGGACAGGCATCGGCCTCCCCGGCGAGTCGACCGGCCTGGTGACGAGCCGCAAGTCGTGGTCGAAGTACACGCAGACCTCGGTCGCGATGGGGCACGAGGTCGCGGTGACGCCCGTGCAGATGGCCCGGGCGTTCTCGGCGCTGGCCCGCTCCGGCGAGCTCGCGGGAACGCTCCCGCCGATCACGCTCCGCGCCGTGCCGGCGGACTCGCCCTCGGGCGGCATGGCCCCCGGCGTGCGCGTGCTGCCGCGAGACGTTGCGGAGCTGACCCGAGACACGATGCGCGGCGTGACGCACAACCTCGACCAGCGCATCACCAACCGCGACAAGTCCGTGCACATGCGGTACGAGGCGTTCGGCAAGTCCGGCACCGCGGAGATCCCGCTCGGCCCGCCGCCGCCCGGCAAGAAGCGCCCCAAGGGCTCCGACGGCTACTTCCAGGGCCAGTACAACTCATCGTTCATCGCCGGCGGCCCGGTGGAGGACCCCCGTGTCGTGGTCATTGTGGTGATTGACGACCCGGGCCCGTCGCTGGTCGCCAGTCGCCGCCACTACGGCGCGGCGACCGCAGGACCGGTTGTCCGGCGGATCATGGAGCGCACGCTGTCGTACCTTGCTGTCCCGCCGACATATCCGGTTGGCGAGGACGCCAACGCCGTCGCGCAGGCTCAGTGATCGCGGCGTCCGCCCCCCCCCCTCCCCCTCCCCCCGCCGCCGATCAGCAGCCCGCGAACC
>JAEYNG010000401.1 GCA_023412695.1 Planctomycetota bacterium
GCCCGTGCCCGCCCCGTCGTCGCTCTCAACTCTCTCCAGCACCCTCCGGCGCGGCCAACGCGTCGATCACGCCAAGCTCACCAAGTGGCTCGTTGACGCGGGCTACTCGCGGCAAGACGCCATCGACGAGCCCGGCGACTTCGCGGTCCGCGGCGGGATCATCGACATCTTCCTGCCCGCGGGGATCGGCCCGGCGGCGACACGAGCCGCGGCCGGTAGTGGGGGGGGCGGGGGCATGCCGATCCGCCTCGACTTCTTCGGCGACGAGCTGGAGAAAATCGCCGAGATCGACATCGACACCATGGCCTCGGACCGCGCGATCGACGAGGTCGAGATTGTCTGCGCGAGCCTCGAGAAGGTGCTCGCCGACGCCGAGGCCTCCGGCCAGACACGCGTCAGCCTGACCGACTACATGACGGGCGGCGCGAGCGGGTTCGTCTGCGTACTGCACGAGACGATGGAGCTTGTCGAGCAGGCCCGCGGCTACTTCGAACGTGTCTCCGACGGCGGGAAGGGCATCTTCGCACCGCCCGCAGTGCTCGCCGCTTTGCAGAAGCGATTCTCCTCGTTCGCGGAGATCAACCAGTTCTCCGGAGGCCGCGGCGGCGGGACCGGCACGGATGCTGAGATCGAGCTGCCCGTGCGAGCGCTCGGCGAGCTGCCGCGAGACACGGCCGACGGCGTGCGGCATCTTGCGGCAGAATCCGAGCAGGCAGATGTCGCCGTGTTCTGCCAGAACGACGGCGAACTGTCGCGCCTGCGCGAGTTGATCGCCGAGCACGCGCCATCGGCCGCGTCACGTTTCGACACATCGCGTGCGTTTGTGAGTCGCGGGTTCGTGTGGGGCGATGCCGACGATACGGCGCCCGCGTCGGTTCAGTCTCGGCCGCGTCCCGCTCGTTCCCTGCTGGTCATCCCCTACCACGAACTGATCCATCGCTACGAGTCGCGCCGTCGTGGGCCGGGCGGTGTCGCAGCGGCGAGGCTCCGCGCCGGCCGCGCGATGGACACGTTCCTCGACTTCGGCCCCGGCGACTACGTCGTGCACCGGGACCACGGCATCGCGATCTTCCGCGGCCTCATGCAGATGAAACCGCGCGAGGTCAAAAAGAACGCCCCGATCGTGCTGCCCGGCGAAAAGCCCAAAAAGGCCCGGAAGCGGTCGGGGGGCGGGGGGACGGCGGATGAAGACCCCTTCGAGGGGATGGAGGAGTACCTCACCCTCGAGTTCGACGGCGGATCGAAGCTGCATGTTCCGTGCACCAAGATCGACCAGGTGCAGAAGTACGTCGGCGGGTTCCGCGGCAAGCCGCAGCTCTCGACGATCGGCGGCACCCGCTGGAAGAACCAGAAGGAACGTGTCGCCGAGAGCGTGCGCGACCTCGCCGCGGAGATGCTCCGCGTGCGAGCGGCACGGGAGTCCCTCCCCGGCGTGCGATACCCGGCCGACACGACGTGGCAGAAGGAGTTCGAGGAAGAGTTCCCGTACGACGAGACCGAGGACCAGCTCGCCGCGCTCTCCGAGATCAAGAAGGACATGCAGCAGGAGAAGCCGATGGACCGCCTGCTCTGCGGCGACGTCGGCTATGGCAAGACCGAGCTGGCGATCCGCGCGGCGTTCAAGGCCGTTGAGTTCGGCAAGCAGGTCGCCGTGCTGGTGCCGACCACCGTCCTCGCCGAGCAGCACGAGCGGACATTCAAGTCACGCTTCGCCGACTACCCGTTCCGCGTCGAGAGCATCTCGCGGTTCAAGACGAATCAGGAGGTGAACAAGGTCCTCGCCGATCTGCGCAAGGGGCAGGTCGACGTCGTCATCGGCACGCACCGACTGTTGAGCAAGGATGTGAAGTTCGCCGACCTCGGGCTGGTCATTATCGACGAGGAGCAGCGCTTCGGCGTCGAGCACAAGGAGCGGCTGCTCTCGCTCCGGATGACCGTGGATGTCCTGACGCTCAGCGCCACGCCGATCCCGCGCACGCTGCACCTCTCGATGCTCGGCCTGCGCGACATCTCGTCCCTCGCCACGCCGCCGCTGGACCGGCGCGCGGTCGTTACCGAGGTCATCCCCTACAACGAGCGGCGCATCCAGCAGGCGATCGCCCGCGAGCTCGCGCGCAACGGCCAGGTCTTCTTCGTGCACAACCGCGTGTACGACATCACGAGCGTCGCCGACGATGTCCAGAAGCTCGCCCCCGACGCCGAGATCGTCATCGGCCACGGCCAGATGCCGGACGGCGAGCTCGAGGAGGTCATGCTCAAGTTCATGCGCCGCGACGCCAACATCCTGGTGAGCACCACCATCATCGAGTCGGGCATCGACATCCCGACCGCGAACACCATGATCATCGACGGCGCTGACCGCTTCGGCCTCGCGGACCTGCACCAGCTCCGCGGGCGTGTCGGCCGCGGCAAGCACCGCGGGTACTGCTACCTGCTCCTCCCCGCCGACCGGCCGATCCCAGAGAAGTCGCTGAAGCGCCTGAAGGCGATCGAGGAGTTCAGCATGCTCGGCGCGGGCTTCAAGATCGCGATGCGCGACCTCGAGATCCGCGGGGCGGGCAACATCCTCGGGCCCGAGCAATCCGGCCACATCGCCGCGGTCGGCTACGAAATGTACTGCCAGCTCCTCGACCGCGAGGTGAAGACGCTCCGCAACGAGCCCACGCACGTCGCCAGCGAAACCAGCGTCGAGATCGGCGTCAGCGGCATGCTCCCCAAGCCGTACATCCTGTCCGACCAGCGGCGGATGGAGGCCTACCGCCGGATCGCTATCGCCGCGACCCCGGAGGAACTCGCCCGCGTCGAGCAGGAACTCAAGGACGCCTACGGCGAGCCGCCGCCCGCTGCCCGGCGCCTGCTCGATCTGGCGGAGCTGCGTGTGCTGGCGAGCGTGCTGCGCATTCGCTCGCTCTCACTCCGCGGCCAGGACGTGCTGATGCGCGCCAAGCCCAACGACGCACTGGCCGTCGCTGCCAAGCTGCGGGGCGAGGTTGCAACGCCCACTGCCGTCGCCCTCAGTGTCACGGTGCTCCCGCCCAAGAGCGGCGAAGAGAGCAGCGAGATCTACATCCGCCCGCCCGCGGCATACTTGGAGCCGGGGACGCTGCTGGCGGTGCTGAGGAAGAGGCTGGCGGCATAGATGCCGATGTATGCCTCAGCTTGCTCGTTCGCTGGACAAACGGCACTTCTGTGGGTTGGTTATCGCCTTCGATTGATGGCGGCAACAAGAATTGTGGCGGTGCAAAGGGACAGCACAATCGGCCCCCAATAGAAAGTCATGAAGGCGCGAGCAACTGCGCGGGTTCCGGTGCTCGGGACCGAATCCGGGCCGAGTCCGTCACGAAGAGCCCACACGAACGGCGCGGCGAGCAACATTGCAAGAATGGCGACGATCAATACGCTCAGAAGTCGATAGCCACGCATGACTCAACGCCTGTTGAACTCTCTGCTGCCCTCTGCTTGCTCTGCTCCCTCTGTGTTCCTCTTCACGCCGGCCTCACCCCGCTTGAAAGCTGCCGCACCCGCTCCACTTGCTGCTTCTTCACCGTGTCCAGCACCAGCTTGGGGATCCGCCACTGCGCCTGGTCCTGCGTCACGTTCGAGCAGTGCTCGACAAGACACTGGTACAGCATCTTGAACGCGTCCCGCGGCTGGTGCATCTGGTCGAGCGCATCGACGATGTCCTGCCGCGTCACGTCCTCGGCGAACAGATCGAGCAGCGTGATCGGCGTCGCGGCGGGCGGCGCCTCGCTGTCGCTCGCCGCCGGCGGCTGCATAAGACACGCCTGAAGCCGCGCGTTGCACAGGTCGTAGAGCATCGCCCCCGTCCAGCTCAGCCGCTCGATCAGGTTCTGCTTGTCGAGCCGGGCCTCCTGGAAGAACGCCGCGGACTCGCGGAACAGCGCGTGCCGCAGCTCCATCGGCAGCAGCATCTTGACGCCGAGCCCCGATTGCTGCAGGAACTTGTTGTTCAGCATCGGCCACACAACCGACTTCATCCGCTCCGGGTCGCCGGCGATCAGCGTCGGCTCGTCGACCCGATCGACCACCACCATGATGCTCGCGTAGCCGAAGTGCGACAGCAGCCGCCGCAGACGGTCAAACATCGAGTACCGGTGTTCCTCCGACGGCGTCACCGGCAGAAGTCCTGCCTCGAGCATCGCCGGGTCGAGCTGGCGCAGCGAACGCGCAAACGACGTGTCACCCCGACTGGTGATCCGCACCTGCCGCCGCACGCGATGCGCCAACCGCAGATACCACAGCCGATCCCACCCGAACCGCTTGGCGACCAGCCCGAGCCACAGGGCCGTCAATGCGGCGACGGAATACAGCACCCACCCGCCGTTGAGGTCGAACTTCCCCTCCGAGTACGCCCAGAACGCGATGAGCGCGGGCACGATCCACCCCGCGAACGCGAGCGTGTTCCACAGCCACACGCGCCCCGGCAACGGCAGCCGCAGCACGCGCCGCAGTTTCCGCGTCCGTCGCTCCGCCTCCTCCGGCCGGTCATACACCGCCTGCAGCAGCAACAGCTCTTCCCGCGTTGAGGCATCCAGCTTCCGGATTGTCCGCCGCGGTTCTTCACCCAGATCGAGCGCCTGCAGCGATGCCGATGCCACCGGCGCGGATCCGGCAGTTGCCGCCGGATTGCTCGCGACAGCCGTCGGCGCGGCGTCGTGCTCCTTCAGCATCGTGTCCACGATCCGCGGCACGATCAGCGAAAGCACTGCGTCCATGTGATCGGCCAGCCGCATCTTCGCCAGCGCCTCGGGCACGTTGGGCTTCCGCTCGCTCCCGACGCGCTCATTGAAGCGGTCGAGGATCGGGTTCAGCTCGTCGTACGGCACGAGCAGGCAGCGGGCCTGCGGGTTGGCGCGGTTATACGCCGCGACGCGGTCGGCGATCTGCAGGCGCATGGCCGTCTTGCCGCTCCCCTTCTCGCCGAACACGATCGCCGTCGACGGCCGCGAGAAGTCGCCGAGGATCTTCTCGAAATCAGAGTGCGTGGTGAAGCCCGTGCCGTGCGCCGACGCGTGCCCGCTGGCGACGCCCTTGGCCTCGAGGCGCGCGAACACCGGGTCCTGCCGGGCCTCCTCGCCGCGGAAGGGGTTCTCGACAATGCGCCAGTGCTCGAAGAACGTCGAGAGGTTCATTCACGGTTCCCGTCGAGCGCAACGCTCAGTGATCAACCCGGATGCCCAGCATCGGCGCGATCTTCATCAGCGTCGCGTCCAGCGTCTTCCTGTCCTTCGCCTCCAGGTTCAACCGGAGCAGCGGCTCGGTGTTGCTCTTGCGGACGTTGCACCACCAGCCCAGCTTGTCGAAGCAGTCGATGGTCACGCCGTCGAGTTCATCGACCTCGCCCTGGTCGCCGAACTGGTCCTTCAGAGCGTTGAGCGCGCCGTCCTTGTCCTCGATGTTGAAGTTGATCTCCCCCGACTGCGCATACTTCTTCGCCGGCGCGACGAGCTGGCTCATCTTCTTGCCCGACTGCTTCAACATCGTCAGCACCGTCGCCATCGCGATCGCCCCCGAATCCGCGTTGAAGTTCCCCTGAAAATAGAAGTGCCCGGACAGCTCCCCGCCGAACACCGCCTTCTGCTCGGCCATCGCCGCCTTCATGAACACGTGCCCCACGCGGCAGCGCACGGGCTTGCCGCCGAGCCGCGTCACCTCTTCCGCCAGCGCCTTGGTCGAGCGCAGGTCGTACACCACCGCACTGTGGCTGCCCTTGGGCAGCTTCTTCAGGAAGTACGCGGCCAGCGCCGCCGTCAGGTGGTCGCACCCGATGATCGCCCCGTGCTCATCGACCACGACCAGCCGGTCCGCGTCGCCGTCGAAACAGATGCCGATGTCCGCCTTCTCCGCGACGACCGCCGCCTGCAGCTGCGCCAGGTTCAACGCGACCAGCGGGTTCGGCTCGTGCATGAACTCGCCCTTGCTGTTGTCGAAGTTCAGCGCGACGATCTCCAATCCCGGGATCGCGGCGCCCGCGCCCTGCGGCACCTTCTTGTTCGCTCCGGGGACGCCGAACACCATCGGCACCATCGTCCCCGCCATGCCGTTGCTCGCGTCGATCACGACCTTGAGCTTCCCCGCGCCCGACAGGTCAAGGAACGACCGCACATGCTTGATGTACGCGTCCCACAGGTTGCGCTCCTCGCGCCGGCCGTGGGCCGACTGCACCGTCGCCTTGTCCACCATCGCCGCGTGCTTGCGCACCTCCGCCAGGCCCGTCGATTCGCCGACCGGCTTGGCCTTCCGCTTCGACACCTTGAACCCGTTGTACTGCGGCGGGTTGTGACTCGCCGTCGTCATCACCCCGCCCGCGCAGTCAAGGTGATTCACCGCGAAGTAGATGAACGACGTGTCCACCATCCCCACGTCGATCACGTGCCCGCCGTGATCGTTGATCCCCTGCATCAGCGCCTTGCTCAGCGCGGGCGAGCTCTTCCGCATGTCCCGTCCGACGACGACGTTGTGCATCATCGGGCTCGTCTCGCCCGCCGCGGCCGCGTCGCTCAGGAGGTACTTCGACACGCCGAACCCGATCTGCCACGCCATCTTCTCGTCCAGCGGGTCAGGGGTCGTGCCGCGAACGTCATAGGCCTTGAAGACCTTTCCGAGCATGTCGTACCTCCGTGGGCAAGGCTGCCAGCAAGCAACGCGATAAATCCGGCATAGGGCCCGCGGCATCCTGCCGCCGAACCCGCCGCCGAACGGCTAGCCTAGCGAGAACCCGCCGCCCTGTCACTTTTGAACGGTTGATGTTTGGCATGCCCAGTGGTTTGCAGCGCGGTTTGTGACGCTCAGAACCACTCGTCCGCCTCGGCCCGAACCTCTTCCACCCGCACCCCCGGCGGCAAGGCATCGAGGAACTGCTTCCCGTACCGCGCCGTTTTGATCCGCGGGTCCAGCACCACCACTCGCCCCCTGTCCGACCGTGATCGGATCAGCCGACCAAAGCCCTGCTTGAACCGGATAATCGCCCGCGGCAGCGAATCCTGCACAAACGGGTTCCCGCCCTGCTCCTCGATCCGCTCCAGCCGCGCCTGTGTCAGCGGCCGGTCCGGCGGCTCGAACGGCAGCCGCGTGATGATCACGTTCCGCAGCCGCTCGCCGCGAACATCCACGCCCTGCCAGAACGTCGCCGCCCCAAGCAGCACCGCCCGCTCCGACTCGACGAACTTTTTGAGCACCAGGCCGCGTGACCCGTCACGCCCCTGAGCGAACACGTCAATGTCCGCCCGCGCAAGGTCCTTGCGGATCCGCTCCGCCACGCCGTTGAGCGTCGCGAAGCTCGTGAACAGCACGAATGCCCCGCCGTTGGTCTCGCGGACATGGTGCATGACCCGCGCTGAAAGCGCATCGAGATAGCCGCGCCCGGCGTTCTCATCGTCCTGCCCGCGCGCATCCCCCTGCCCCTGCGATGCCCGCCGCGAATCGCCTGACTTCGGGTTCGGCACACTCAGGTCGATGATCACCCGCGCCTGCTTGGCATAATCAAACGGGCTGTCAAGCTGCAGCGTCCGCGTATCGGGCGGCGGCGGCAGGCCGAGGTTCTGCATCGCGTGCGCAAACGCCGTCTCGGCCCGCTCCACGTGCTCGTCCTCGCGCGCGGTGCGCGTCGCGAGCGTCGCCGAAGTCAGCACGATCCCCGGCACACGCCGTGCCTTCCCCTCCTCTGCGCCGCCTCGCTCCTCAAAGTCCGGCTCTAACGCTTCCGCCTCCTCGCCCCCGACCGCGATCGGCGCGTCCTTCACCTCCGCCTTCGGATCGAACAACACCCGCCGCAGGATCGGCGCAACCTCGACCGGCGCGCACGCAAGCTCGACCCGCGGCCCGAAGTTCCGTCCACGCGCATACGCGCCCGTCCCCGCGCGGTCCTCCGCCTCTACCCAGTACACAAACCCGGCGAGCGTCTGCGCGACCAGCGCCTCCGCCGTGTCGGCGATCTCCGCGGCCCGCCGCGCATACGCCTGCAGCTCAAACCGGTCCTGCTCGCTCTCGATCCCCTCGCGCATGCTCCGCAGCCGCACCGCCACGTCCCGCATCGCCGGCGTCAGGTCGTTCTCGATGACGTCCTGCCGCACGATCCGGCCGGAGTTCGCACGGTTCCGTTGCGCATACTCCAGCAGCGCGTCGAAGAACCGCCGGCTGGCCTCCTCAGCGTTGATCACCAGGTGCACCGCACGCTCGATGCCATCCCCGCCATCGGCCGACAGCTGCAGCGCACGTTCCGTCAGATACCCCTTGTTCCGCCGCGGGGAATACAGCGTGCGCAGCAAGCGTGTCACCCGCGGCTGCGCAAGGCTCAAGCCGAAGTGCTCGCTCGCCGCGTCCTCGACGTTGTGCGCCTCGTCGAGGATCACCTGGTCGTAGTGGGGGAGGATCGCCCCGCCGCCGCCCCCGCCCGCCCCGCGCTGCCGCATCGCCAGGTCCGCGAAGAACAGCGCGTGGTTGCACACGACAAGATTGGCTTTCTCGAGCTCCCGCCTCGCCGCCTGATAGAAGCACTTGGCGTACGTCGGACACTTCCGCCCCATGCAGTTGTCGGTGTCGCTGCGGACGTGCTCCCACACCTCCGGCCGTTCCAGCGCCGGCAGGCTCGACAGCGTCCCGTCCTTCGTCGAGTACGCCCAATCCTGGATCACGTGCAGCGCGGTCCGCGACTCCGCATCGTGCAGGATCGATTCCTCCCGCTCCGACGCGATCTTCAATCGCCGGATCGACAGGTAGTTGCCCCGCCCCTTCGCGAGCACCGGCACCAGCGCCCGCGCCTGCGGCCCGAGGTTCCAC
>JAEYNG010000417.1 GCA_023412695.1 Planctomycetota bacterium
TGCAGCTTACCCCCCCCCTTTTCCATCTGTCAAGACGGACATTCACGCCACCCCGCTCTCCGCCCAGCCCGCCGGCGTGTTGGCCTCGGCCACCAGCCGCTCGTGCTTGCGGAGATACTCGATCACCGTCGTCACCACCGTCGCGTGGCGCCACGTCAGCGGGCTCACGCTGATCGCCTCGCCGGTGTACGGGTGGTACTGCTCGGCCAGCACGCCGCTGTCCTTGGCCTTGTCCGCGGCCCATTCCAGCAGCGGCATCGCCGCGCGGAGCTCCTCGATCGACCGCGCCTGCGCGATGCGGTGCTGCGCGTGCCAGAGCGTGCAGATGACCCACGGGTTGCCGGGCACGGCCTCGGTGTTCTGCCGCTCGACCATGTGGTAGTAGTCGCGCTCGTACCGCGCGCACCCCCCGACGGGCGTCTTCACCCACAGCCGCTCCCACAGCGACTGCATCTCGCTCACGACCATCGGGTTGCCCGGCCGCAGCGCGCCGAAGGCGAACAGCGCGTAGTTCGCGCTGTCGCGCGTCATGTCGAGCCGATAGCCGGTCACCCGGTCCTCGCTCTCGATCGGCGTCGCCATGCGGGCGAAGCGGCTCACCTCGCCGTTCCACAGGTGCCGCAGCAGCCCCTCGCGCATCCGCTCGGCCGAGTCGTTGAAGCGCGTCGCGCGGTCCATGTCGCCGAAGTCGCTCGCGAACGCGGCGGCGGCGTGCAGCGCGCCGATCGTCGCCGCGACGGTGAACGTGTGGATGCCGCGACGCTCCTCCCACAGGTCCCAGCTCGGCAGCGGCAGGCCGTTGTTGTCGACGTGCCCGCACATCCACTCCGCGGGCTGGGCGATGAGCGGGTTGAACAGCGGCTTGACGAACTCGACGTCGCGGAAGGTCTCGAAGTGCTGCCGCAGAGACCAGACGACCAGCGCCGTCTCGTCCTGCTGGATCGGCAACACCTGCTTGCCGTTGAGGATCCACGGGTGCCACGAGCTGGCCAGGTGCCCCGCGGGCGTGTACTTGTGCAGGAAGTAGCCGTTCTTGTTGATCACCCGCGCGCAGTAGCGGAAGAAGTTCCTCGACAGCTCGCTCTGGTTCGCGAGCACCAGCGCGTGCGCAACCAGCGCGCCGTCCCGCGGCCAGCAATAGGCGTAGTGGTCGCCCGCGAAGTGCGAGATGTCCGAGTCCGTCGCCGCGATGATCGCGCCGCGGTTATCGACCTGCGTCCGCAGGATGAGCTGGCTGGTCATGAACAGCTCGCGCACCCGCGGCGGCAGGGGCGAGAGCGGGTTGACGCTCTGCGTCGGATCAACCGGCGTCGCCGCGGTCCCCTGGATCTCCTTGCGGGTCCAGAGCTTCCAGTACGCCTCGGTGCGGGCGATCATGCGGTCGACGGTCTTGTTCTGGATGACACGGTCGAGCTCGCGCACGCGCTCGTACGAGTCGCCGCACGCCAGCCAGATCGCGACAACCGCCTCGCCCTTGGGCGGGACGGAGAGGTTCACGCCGACGGTCGCGTCCACCGAGCCCTGCGAGATAGCGTTGCGGCCGAGCTCGCCGTCCTCGGCGTCGCGCCACGTGCCCTCGGCCCCGCCGACGCGTTTGGTGCCGATCGCCCAGTGATCGATCCCGACCTGCGCCCCGTCCACCGCGTTCACGAGGAAGTACGAATCGTCCTTGTAGAACACCAGCCCCGTCGTCGCCGGGTCGAAGTCGCAGGTGTCGCCCAGCGGCGACTCCTTGATCGACAGGTCGATGTGCATGAAGATGCGGACGTCCCGCGGCGGGGCGGCGTCGCCGTTGCCGTGGTGGCCGTTGGCCCGCTTGTCGCGGACGGTGAAGCGCCGCAGGTACACCGGCTCGTGGAAGTCGACCGCGTCGTTGCAGATCAGCTCGAGCTCCAGCCGTTGGTTCACCAGCCGGACCTCGGTCACCAGCGAGCCCGGCCGGTACGCAAGGTGCCGCTCCCACGAAGGGTCCTCGATCCAGGCGAACTGCCCGTCGGCCCACACCCCGAACCGCTGAACGTGCCCGACGGTGTGGTTGAACCGTCCGACGTGCGGGTAATAGAGATCGCGCACGCGATAGAACTCATCGAAGTTGATGAGCAGGTCGCCATTGCCAACAGGGATATCACGCGGCATGACTTACGGCCTTGGTCGGGGCGTGCGGTTTCACTCGGCACAATGATCGACACGACGCACGCCCGAGTCGCGGCCGCCCGCATGAGTTTGTGCTGAAGCGTCCGTGTGCGCGGGCTCACGCCGCGGCGGCGAGGCCGCCCGATTCCGCCGCCTCGACCGTGCCGACGACGGGCTCGGGGGCCGGCCCGGTCTGCTCGGGGGCCTTGCCGCCCAGCGCGTCGATGCGCGAGCGGAGATCGCCGATGTACGAGATCCGCAGGCCGAAGTTCTCGCCCACCTTCACGGCTTGGCCGGTGCCGATGGGCTTGTTGTTCACCTGCAGCGCGAGCTCGTCCTCGGCGTTCTTGGGCAGCTCGATGATCGCCCCGGGCACGAGGCTGACCACCTCGGAGGTCTTCATCTGTCGCTCGCCGAGCAGGACGATGATCGGGACTTCGAGGCTCAAGATGGAGCGGAGATCGGAGGCCATGGGAGAGTTATCGGCGACGCCGGCCCCGTCGCTGGAACAGGGCGACCGCGGGCGAGGCACACACCCCTTGTTTCAGGAGTAACGCCCGATAATCAGCGTGACGTTGTGCCCGCCGAAGCCGAACGTGTTGTTCATCACGTAGTCGACCCGCCGCTCCTTGGCGTGGTGCGGCACCAGCTCGAGGTCGATGTCCTCGTCCTGGTTGTCGAGGTTGATGGTCGGGGCGATGACCCCGTCCCGGACGGCGTGGATGCAGGCGATCAGCTCCATCGCGCCCGATGCGCCCAGCCCGTGGCCGTGCATGCTCTTGGTCGAGCTCATCATGAGCCTGCCGCCCCTGGACTTGCGGGCGTGGTCGCCGAAGAGCGAGGTGACCGCGAGCGTCTCGGCCTTGTCACCCAGCGGCGTGCTGGTGCCGTGGGCATTGACGTACCCGATCTGCTCGGGGTTGAGGCCCGCGTCCTGGAGCGCCCAGCGCATCGACCGCATCGCGCCGCGGCCGGCCTCGTCAGGGGCCGTGATGTGGTACGCGTCGCCGGCGTTGGCGTGGCCGACGAGCTCGGCGTAGATCGTCGCGCCGCGCTTCTTGGCGTGCTCCTCGGTCTCGAGCACGAACATCGCCGCGCCCTCGCCGAGGACGAACCCGTCGCGGTCCTTGTCGAAGGGGCGCGAGGCCCTGGTGGGCTCGTCGTTGCGGGTCGAGAGGGCCCGCATGACCATGAACGCGCCGACGCAGATGGGGCTGATCGCCGCCTCCGCGCCGCCGGCGAGCACGACGTCGCACTTGCCGCTGCGGAGCAGCTCCATCGCGTCGCCGATCGCGTGCCCGGAGCTGGCGCACGCCGTGGCGTGGGCCGTCGCCGGGCCCTGCATGCCGAGCATGATCGACAGGTTACCGGTCGCGGCGTTCACCATCAGCTTGGGCACGGTGAACGGGCTGAGCCGATCCGGGCCCCGCTCGTGCAGGATGCCGACCCCGTCCTCGAT
>JAEYNG010000421.1 GCA_023412695.1 Planctomycetota bacterium
GATTCAGGGTGTTCACTCCGCGCCCCTTGCGGCAGCACCGCGTGCGGCAGGAGCTCGTCGGCCCCGGGGATCTTCTCCGCCAGCCGTTCCAGGAACGACGGCCTGTCGACCGGCCCTGTCGGCCGCGGGCCCACCGGCCGGTGATGAAACTCCCAGATCAGCTCGTGGATGGCGCCGCCGACCATCGGGTCGAGCCCGGTCGTCGGCTCGTCGTAGAACACGACGATGGGGTCCGCCGCGATCGCCCGTGCGATGGCCGCGCGTTTGGCCATCCCGCCCGAGAGCGCATCGCGCGGCTTCTCGAGCACGTCCTCGACGTCGAGCTGCACAGCGCGGAGGCTCTCGCGCACCCGTTCGTCGATCTCCTGCTCGCTCAGCCGCGTGTGCTCGCGCAGCCACAGCGCGATGTTGTCCTTCACCGCGCCGGTGAACAGGGCGTTGTGCTGGAACACCACCGACCAGTGCAACCGCAACTCGTCGAGCCGGTCCGGGCCGATCTCCGACAGATCAACCAGGGGGTATTGGCCGTGGGTATCCGGACGCGAGCTGTGGTCCGCCGCGAGCACATGGCCGGAATCCGGCTGGCGCAGGCCATTGAGGTGTTCAAGGAGCACGGTTTTGCCCGACCCCGACCCGCCGACGATCGCGACGATGTCGCCTGAGCGGATCGTCAGATTGATGTCGTCGAGCACGACATGATCGCCGAACGCCTTACGCAGGTGCTCGGCCTGGATCTCGATGGGCGCACCCTCCGCCATGCCTGAGCATAGTGCCGCCGCGCACATAACCGAGGGACGGTACGCTTTTCATCATGCATTCATCCTTGAAGTTACTGTGCGCGTGGATGCTGGCATTGGCGCTCGTTGCCCTTGCTGCCTGCGCTACCCGGCCCGATTCGATCTCTGCCGCAAAGACCGCCGGAGCCCTCGCCGCCTCCACAGCCGCGACGCGCGAGGTGATCGCATCGTCTCACGCCGGCCGGTTCAACCACGGCGCGGTCGCCGCGGGCCATGAACTGGCCTCGGCCGCGGGCGCGGAGATGCTCGCCAAAGGCGGGAACGCCGTTGACGCCGCCGTCGCGACGTCCTTCGCGCTTTCGGTTGTCCGGCCATACTCCTGCGGCATCGGCGGCGGCGGGTTCATGGTCATCCACCTCCCCAACGACCCGCTCCGCGGCAGCGTCTCCACCGTCATCAATTACCGCGAGACCTGCCCGGCCGGAGTCGGGCCGGACTTCTATGAGCGGATCGACGATCCCCGCGCCAGCACCCGCGGCGGGACGGCTGTCGCCGTGCCGGGCACCGTCGCGGGGCTGCTCCACGCGCTGGAGCGCTACGGCACGCTCGACCGGGCGTCGGTGCTCGCGCCGGCGATGCATCTTGCGCGCAATGGCTTCGCTGCGGATGCGGACTATGCCGCCCGCGCGGGCGAGCTCACTAAGGCGTTCACCGCCGAGCCGGCGTTGCGGACGCGGTTCGCGTTCGTGTGGGAGCGATTCCTGAATCGCGGCCATGTTGAGATCGGGACGATGATCAAGCTCCCGGAGCAGGCCCGGGCGCTCGAGGTCATCGCGGAGCACGGGGCCGCGGGGTTTTACGACGGCCCGGTCGCGGAGGCGATCTGCGCGGCGGTCGCGGGCGATCGGGGCGTGCTGACGCGCGACGACCTCCGCGCGTATTCGCCGAGCGAGGCCGCGCCGCTGACATTCAGCTTCGCGGTCTGGAAGTTCCTTGCCATGCCGCCGCCGTCATCCGGCGGCATCACCATGGCCGAGGCCCTCGGCATCTTCGAGCAATCGGGCGGCGCGTACGAGCTGCGCGCCCAGCGGCGGTGGACGCCTACGGCGACGCACACGTTCATCGAGTCGCTGCGGCACGCGTTCGCGGACCGCGCCCGTTGGCTCGGCGACCCAGCGTTCAACAATGTGCCCGTCAAGCAACTCCTCGACGACGGCAACACTGCCCGCATGGCGGGGATGATCGAGCCGGGGTCGCGCATCGCGCCCGAAGAGTGCGGCACGACGGAGATCGACGGGAAGCGTGCCCAGAGTGTGGGCGCGCCGGACGATCACGGCACCAGCCATCTGTGCGCGGTCGATCAGTGGGGCGGCGCGGTCGCGTGCACCGAGACGATCAACCTCGAGTTCGGCTCGCTGCTGGCGGTGCCGGAGTATGGCTTCTGCCTGAACAACGAGATGGACGACTTCCTCACCCGTCGCGGCGAGGCCAATGCCTTTGGTCTCACACAGTCGGACCGGAATCTGCCCGAGCCCGGCAAGCGACCGCTGAGCAGCATGAGCCCGACGATCGTGCTCGACGAGTCCGGCAGGGTCATCGCGGTCGCGGGCGCTTCCGGCGGGCCACGGATCATCACCGGCACGGTGCAGGCGCTGGTCAACGCGCTGGTGCTGCGGCAGAGCGCGGGGGAGGCCGTCGCGTCGCCGCGGATCCATCACCAGTGGTCGCCGGACACGCTGCGCTTCGAGCCCGCGTGGCTCGCAGTCCCCGGCAACACCGAATCGCTCGCCGCGCTCCAAGCCATCGGCCATACGTGCACGGAGCTCCCCGGCCCCGCGGGGGTCGTGCAGCTCATCCTGCGCGACACTGATTCTGGCCGTGGCTGGCACGCCGCGAGCGACCCGCGCAAGGGGGGCAAGCCGGCGGGGCATTAGGAACAACCTGAGCCACGGAGAACACGCCGGATCATCAACGCCGATCAAAGCATCGCGTACCCCGGGTCGGGTCTGCGCGATTCGCCGTATCTCTCCGTGGTCAATCTCCGGTTAGTACCACGCAAGCCCCGGCTTCATCCCCGGCTTCGCCCACGCCTTCTCGAACCGCTTCTGCGCATCCGCCGCGCCCTTCGCATCGCCGGCGCCGTTTAACGCCGCGGCGAGGCCGTGCAGCGCCCAGCCGTTCTCCGGTGTCTTCACAAGGTCCTCTCGGAACACCCGCACCGCCTCGTCGTACCGCTTGGCCTCCAGCAGCACCGCGCCCAGCGTCAGCCGTGTCGAGGTCGGCCAATCCGCCGGCTCCATGTACGTCAGGTTGTCCTCCGCGCTCACTGCCTCGGTCAGCGACGACACCGCGTGGTCGATATCGCCGGCCATCGCCGCGATCCGGCCCGCCAGCACCAGCTCGGCGATGCGGAACACGTCGCTCGCCTTGTTCACAAGCCCGAAGCTGAGCAGGTCGGGCGAGGCCTTCTTCGCCTCGTCGCGCAGCGACTGAAGCTCGCGCTCCGCTTCCGGACGCGAGCCCTGCGCGACGAACGCCAGCCCGCGCGTGTAGTGCCGCAGCACGCGTCCGTAGGCCCATTCCGAATCGATCTCGGGCGCGGCGAGCACGCGGTCCCACTTGCCGAAACGCGCGTCCATCATCGCCGGCCACGCCAGCGCCATGCTCATCTGCGGCATTTCCTTCAGCATGTCCGGCGAGCCGCGCGACAGCAGCTCCGTTGCCGCGCTCGCGGCCGTCTCCTGGTCGCCCGACAGCATCCCCGCCCAACTGAGGAAGTGCACGTTGTGCGGCGCGTACATGCCCGGGTACATCCCCTTCACGCCCGTCGCCGCGATGTACTCGTCGTCCGCGGCGATCGCGCGCCGGTTCACGTCGAGTGCGTCGGTCCAGCGGCCCGTCCGCACGTACGCGTGCGAGGGCATGTGCACCAGGTGCCCGGCCTTCGGCGCAAGCTGAACGAGCGTGTCGGCCCACTTCAGCGACCGTTCCGGGTGCGGGGACGCCTCCGTCGCGTGGATGTACAGGTGGATCGCCCCGGTGTGTCTTTGGTTGCGCTCCATCACCCGCTCGAGCGTCGCGAGGATCTCCTCGGTCCCCTCGTGCGGCTTGCCGTCCCGTGCCCACAGATCCCACGGCCGAAGATTCATCATCGACTCGGCGTAGAACGTCTGCACATCGTCGTGCGCGGCGTGCTGCTTCGCCAGCGCACGCATCGCCTCGCAGTACGCCTTGTCCGCCGCGGCCTGCGTTTCGGGCGAATCCGGGATCGGCGAGGGGAAGCGCTTCGCCGTAGCCTCGATCAGCGCACGCTCCATCGCGCTCGCCCGCGGCGAGAGGGATTGAGCGATCACGATCGCCTGCGTGCCCAGCTCGTTCCGCTCCTTCGCGCCCGGGTCGTTGTAGTTCGTCCCCAGTGTGTGCGCGATCCCCCAGTACGCCATCGCGCACTCGGGGTCGAGCCGCGCCGCCTCGCGGAAGCTCCGCCGCGCCTCGTCGTGGTTGAAGCCGTACACCAGCGCGAGCCCCTGCTCGAAGAACGTGCGCGCCTCGGCGGACTTCGTCGTCAGCCCCTCGAACGGGCGCGTGCCCAGACCGTCCATCAGTCGCGCCGGGATTTTCTCATCCAGCAGCCACCCCGCGCCACAGGGAATGGCTCCCCGCGCGGGCGTTGCGGTCGCCGCGGGCTGCTGGAGCCGGCTGAACCCCCCCACCCCCGCGCCGCCGACCCCCAGCCCGCCCGCGAGCGCCACCGCCGCGGGCCCCGCTACCCCGCCCCGCATGC
>JAEYNG010000169.1 GCA_023412695.1 Planctomycetota bacterium
GATGCGGGAGTTTTTGCGCGCCGCGCAGCCGCGGCTGTTCCAGATGCTCAAGGAGCTCGAGGAAAGCGACCCGCCGGAGGCCGAACGCCGCCTGCTGGAGGTCTACCCGCGCCTGCGTCCGCTGCTCGAACTGCGCAAGGCCGACCCGGAGCTGTTCGAGCTCCGCAAGACGGACCTCCGGCTCGGCCGCGAGGCGATGGAGGCGGCGAGCTGGCTCGTCCGGAACGAGCACGCTGATGAGTCGGAGCGAACGGCCAGGCAGGCCGCGTTGAAGGCGGCAATCGCGGCGCAGTTCGACGCGCGGAACGAGATCCAGCGGCGAGACTTGGCGCGTCACGCCCAGCGCATTGAAAAGGCCCGCGAGGACATCGAAAAGCGCGCCGCCGACCGCGATAGCGCGATTCAGTCCGCAATGCAGCGGATGCTCGACCGTGAACGAGAGCGCATGGACCGCGGCGAACCCGGCGGACCGCCGCCGGAAGACGATGCGCCGTCCGAGCGCGGCCGCCGTCCCGACCGCCGTCGTGGCGACCGCTGAAACTCAGGACACGATCGAGCCGGGGGCGATGTCCTTGCCGGGCGTCAGCACAACGACCTGACGCTCCGCACCGGCCTGGGCGGCGTCCTTGGGAACGTCGCTCGCGGCGAGCAGCATGCCGCGTGACTCCTCGCCGCGGATCTTGCGCGGCGCGAGGTTCGCCACGATGATGATGAGCTTGCCGACCATCTCCTCGGCGGTGTACTGGCCGCGGATGCCGGCGCAGATCTGCCGCGGAGTGCCGGAACCGTCGTCGAGCTGGAGCTTGAGCAGCCGGTCGGCGGAGGGGTGGTTCTCGGCCTTGACGACCCGGGCCACGCGCAGATCGACCTTGGCGAACTCGTCGAACTGAATCTCCGGCTTCGCAACAGCGCCGGGGGCGACGGGCATCGCGGACTGCGGGGCGGCGGGCGGGGTCTGATCGGCCATGGGCAAAGCTCCTGACGCGGCGCAGTCGCAACCGCGGGAGGCGACTGTACGGCGGTCAGCCGCCGCTTTCCGCATCGACCCTCGGCGCGGGTTTCGCGGCACTCTCGGCCGGCGCGGCCCATTGGCTGTCTCGCCAGACGGTCTTCGCCGGGTCCACGCCGTACATCGCCGCGAGTTCATCGAGGTCAAGATCGCGGAGCGGCGCACCGCCGTCAACGACCGTCTGCGCCACCCACGACCGCTGCACGCCGTTGAGCAGGCTGCTCTCGAGCCGGAGCTGATACATGAGCTCCTGGCGAGAGATCTCCGGCCCGGGCTTGCCGCCGCACGTCGGGCAGAGCCGTACGCCCTGCTGCGACTTCACAAAACGCCGGTTCTTGCACTCGGAACAAATCGGCCACTCGGCCATGAGCCGTCGTACGCGTGCCGCGCCACCGGTCAGCCCGCCGGGGCTGAGCAGTCGCTCGGTGCGTTCGAGCAGCCGCGAGACCTCGGGTTTCTCAAGCAGCTTTGCCGCCCGCCGGCCCTCGGCGATGCGGATAAGCCCGAGCGCGCTTGCAAGCTCGAGCGCCGCGGGGTCCGCCGCGGCTGGCTGTGCTTGACCGGCAGAGAGTTCGCCCCCCGTCCCCTTCCAGCCGAGAGACGCGGCCATCGCGCGCAGCCAGCGCTGCTCGGATTCGTCGGGCGTCAGTGCGGCGAGCGCAAGGCACACGCTGACGCGAAGGTCCGCGCCGCCGACGCGCGGCTGCCCCGCTCCCGCCTGCTTGGAGGTCTCGTACGCCAGCACAAACAGCGTCCGCGCGAGGCTCCGCGTCGCCTGGTCGTCTGTGCTCAGGCCGATCTCTTCGGCCAGCTCGAAATACGCCCATGGCTCGGACGGTTTCAACGCCTCGAGCCGCGAAGTCAGCTCCGCGCCCTTGATCGGGCTGTTGAACGCGCTGTCGTCTGGCGGCGCAGGCGGTGCCGTTGACGCGGCGGAAGCGTCCTCCGTTTGGCCGTGTGCGCCCAGCGTGATTGCACCGATTGCTATCCATGCAGCAAGCAACTTCATGAGGCACCCCCTTGTAGCTCGCCGAACCGCAACCGCCACAACTCCAGAATCGCCTGCTCGGTCGCGAGGAGCTGCTCGAACACGTGCTTGGCCGCGTGCCGGCCGGTCTGGAGCTTTTCCAGCACCTTGGCGACCTCCGCTGTCGCCGTCGGCCGCTCGCCCGCGATGACGTATGACATCGCCTCGGCGATGCTCGCCTGCTCGGCCGCGAACATCTGCACCGGCCCACGCGCCAGCGACAGCCGCCCGAACCGTCGGCGATCGATCTCGTCGAGCGAGAGCGGCGCGCTGACGACCGGCGCAACCGCCTCCGCCTCGGCCCGTGTGGCTGTCCAGAGCAGCGACGAGCCGCGCTCCGCGCCCTCGGCCGCGGCCCCGGGCCCCCGTGCCGGCTCCTCGCCGCTGGCCCGAAGGTACGAATCCGCGATCAGCGTAACCTGCTCCTCGGTAGAGGCCTCGGCCGTTCCCGCCGCGAGCATCCCCAGCAAACGCTCCACGAGCGCGCGGCGTGTCACGAGTTCCCAATCCGGGTCGGTCACCGCCGGGAGCGACTGGCGGGTCATCCGCTCCATCAGTTCGCCGAGCGTCCGCGTCCGCGGCGCAAGCGGCAACTCATCAAGCGCGGCCGCGACAACCGTCGGCTCGTCGGCCCACTGGCCCGCCAGCTTCGCCGCGGCGTATCGAACTTGGATCGGCGAGCCGATGACCGCCTCCTGCACAAGGATCGCGGCGTCCACCGCGCCGCCCGGCTGTCCGTCCCGGCCGAGTTCTTCAAGCAACTGCAGGCGCGCAGGGATGCTGCGTTCGGCGGCCAGGTATCGCTCGGCCCACGAGCCGTCAACGCCTCCGCCGCTACCGCCGCGGTTCACCGTAAAACGCAATACGGCGTTCTGGGGTGAGCTTGCCTGCGGCCCGGGGGATGAAGCGATGGCCGAGTTGTGTCGGAGCAGCGCGTTGGCCGTCTCCGTCTCGCCACGCCAGAGCAGACGCGCGGCCTCGTTCAGTCTCGCGCACTCCGCGACAGTGCGCAGCACCTCGATCTCGCCTGTCGGCGCCGTCCGGCCGGTCATCCCTTCCGCCGCCGAACGCCACTCCTGTGACGACACCTCGCGGCTCGCCCGCTCGATCTTCCACGCCGCCGCGTACTTGCCGCGCAGGCGCGACCGGTCATCCGCAGCCGGGTTCACCGAGAGCGACATCGATGAGTCCACGCCCTCCGCGCCCGACTTGCCGGCGATGGCGACCGTCACCACGCGGATGTCCCCGTCGCTGATGCGGCGGTCGCGGAACCAATCCAGCAGCCGCGGCCGCGCCGGGCCGCCGGCCCGCCACTTGATGCGCTCGACAATCGCGCCGATCGCCTCAAAGACGCCGAGATCCTCCTCGGGCTCGTGCGCCGACACGAGCAGCGTCTCGAGCCCGTCGCAGAGCAGTCGCTCGCGTGTGGTCTCGTCGTTGGCCACCGCTTCGCACGCCTCGATCCACCGCCGGATTG
>JAEYNG010000463.1 GCA_023412695.1 Planctomycetota bacterium
CGCCGCCTGTGCATCCGCTACGAGAAGTCCGCGATGCTCTTCCAAGGCTTCCTGCACCTGGGGTGCTCGATCATCCTGCTCAAACAGGTTTACGGATAGCCTCTAGTTCATCAGTCTGGCTTCGAACAGTTCGAATTTTATCACAAAACAGTACAGGAGTACTTGTGTGGCGACTATTTGTCTCGATTGCCGGCTCTTCCTCAGCATTACGAATTTCTAAGAAACATGCCCGACGCCTGTGCCTTGGCGACAATTTTGTCAAACACACGAGATGTCGCATTGGCTTGTACATATTGGTCTCTTCATGGCTGTCGTGCTCAGCTCCTTGCTCGTAGTGAGATTGAAGCGGCTTGCGCGTTTTGGATTAGCTACTTGAATAGGCTGCTTGAGGAGCGTG
Organism: Planctomycetota bacterium; assembly: GCA_023412695.1. Lineage (GTDB taxonomy): Bacteria > Planctomycetota > Phycisphaerae > Phycisphaerales > UBA1924 > JAHBXL01. Next base: position 398 of record JAEYNG010000463.1, read on the forward strand.
CCGGGTTTAAGGGGGATACGGCGTTGGGGTTTGGTCTAATCGGGACTCTGAGGCTGGCGCACTGGCCGCATATTCCTGGTCATCCAAATCTAGAACTAGCAGCTAATTTGGTATCCGTGATTGAGCGTTGTACACAGCTCGAAGGCGTTGTTCTCGGAATGCAGAATTTTCTGAATGAATATGTGACGGCTGGGACAGGCGTCGTCAATGAGTCTGCTGGATATGAGTGGCGCAGGTGTAGAACCACAAATGCCACAACTTTCTCTTGGGGATTTGGAACAATTTCGCTGCCAAGTGAAATTCTTGTCCCGGTGCGCCTGCTGCGGTTACTGCATAGATATTAGCCGGACCGCCTCATCGACGTCCTTGTCGCCCCGGCCGGACAGATTCACCACCACGTGCTGGTCTTCACGCATCGTCGCCGCCAGCCGCACACCCTCATGGATCGCGTGGCTGGATTCGAGCGCGGGGATGATCCCCTCGGTCCGTGCGAGAAGCTGGAACGCCTCCAGCGCCTCGGTGTCGGTCGCCGCGGTGTAGCTCACGCGCTCGGCGTCCTTCCAGTACGAGTGCTCCGGCCCGACGCCGGGGTAATCAAGCCCCGCCGAGCATGAGTGCACATCCGCCGTCTGGCCGTTCTCATCCTGCAGCACGTAGCTGAGTGAGCCGTGCAGGATGCCCGGCGTGCCGAACGACAGCGGCGCAGCGTGCTCGCCCGGCGAACTGCCGCGTCCGCCCGCCTCGACGCCGACGAGCGCGACGCCGGCGTCTTCGACGAACGGGTAGAAGATCCCGGCCGCGTTCGATCCGCCGCCGACGCACGCCACCACCGCGTCCGGCAGGCGGCCCATCGCCGACAGGCACTGGTCGCGGCATTCGCGCCCGATGACCGACTGGAAGTCGCGCACGATCATCGGGAACGGGTGGGGCCCGACGACTGAGCCGAGGATGTAGTGCGTGTGCTCGACCGAGCCCATCCAGTCGCGCATCGCCTCGTTCGTCGCGTCCTTGAGCGTGCGAGACCCCGCCTCGACCTCGACCACCCGCGCCCCGAGCAGCCGCATCCGCACGACGTTGAGACGTTGCCGGCGGGCGTCTTCCGCCCCCATGTAGACATCGCACTTGAGCCCGAAGTGGGCCGCGGCCGTCGCGCTCGCCACACCGTGCTGCCCCGCGCCCGTCTCGGCGATGATGCGTTTCTTCCCCATGCGCACGGTGAGCAGCGCCTGCCCGAGCGTGTTGTTGATCTTGTGCGCGCCGGTGTGCGCGAGGTCTTCACGCTTCAGCCAGATCGTCGCGCCCTGTCCCTTGCCCGCCCGCTCCCGCATCGCACCCGTCAGACGCGACGCCCGGAACAGCGGCGTCGGCCGGCCGACATAGGTGCGCAGCAGCGTTTCGAGCTCGCCCCAGAACTTCCTGTCGCCCCGGACCGACTCGTACTCCGCGCGGAGTTGCTCGAGCGCGGCGATCAGCGTCTCCGGTACATACGAACCCCCGAATTCGCCGAAACGGCCGTGCGGGTCGGGGACCTGACGAAGCGACGATGGATTCGCTGCGGATGGCATCGCACAAGGCTAGCTCCGGGCATCGGGCGACGCCGACGCGGGCAGCGAACCGGGGATCGAAGCGCCTGCCGTCGCGTCCGCGGCTCCGTCCAGCGCGAGCGCGGCGTCTCGCCCTCGCCGCTCATCGACGAACAGGGTGATGACCAGCCCGATCACGATGAACCCGAGCAGCACGAGCAACGCCGCGGGCGTTCCCCATTTGTCCTTGGCGACGCCGAACGGGATCGTGCACACCGCCGAGAACTTGAAGACCAGCCCCCACAGGCCGAACACCTCGCCCGTCCGCGACAGCGGCGTCAGGTAGCCTACGAACGCGCGGTTCGCCGAACCCAGCGAGCCAAGCCCGAAGCCGAGCAGGTTGCCCATGACCCACATCGGCCACGTCGGATAGTTCGCGGGGTCCGGCGCGCCGCTGCGGAGCCACGCGTACGCCGCGAGGGCGATCGTGGTGAACATCCAGAGCCCGAGCAGCGCAATCGTCATCCGCCGGTGCCCCCAGCGGTCCTGGAAGAGCATGGGCAGGAGCGTGCCGACCACACCCGAGACCGTGATCACCGCGACGAACATGACAAGCTGCTCGCCCTCGAACCCGAAGTCCTTGGCGATGATGCTCGCGAAGAACACCACCACGCTCATGCCCGTGCCGTAGAACAGCGACGCGACCAGCAGCGTCGAGAGGTCGCGGAACGGTCCGACATTGCGGATCGACTCGCCCAGGCGCTGGAAGGCGATCTTCACCACGTTGCCGCTTGGCCTTGCTTCCCGCGTCGGCCGGGACCGTTCGCGCAGGAAGACAAGCGTCGGGACCGCGAACGCGATGAACCACAGCCCCGCACCGACGAAGAACGGCCGCCACTGCGGCGGGTCGGTCATGCCCCAGCTCTTCATCGCCAGCGCGGTGAGCACAAGGATCACCAGCGCGGCGAAGTACGCAACGCCCCACGAGAACGCGGAGACGCGGCCGAATGCGTCCCGCGGCGAGAGCTCCGGCAGGAACGACGCCAGGAAGTTCTCGCCGATTGAATAGGCAAGGTTGGCCGGGATGTAGAGCAGCAGCGCGAGCCACAGCATCCCCGGCTCGATGAACCCGAATCCGCACGTCAGCAGGCCGCACGCCAGCCCGGAGATCACGAGGCACTCCTTCTTCCACGACCGCGCATCCGACATCGCGCCGAACACCGGTGAAAGAATGACCGTCAGCAGCATGCTCGTCGCGTAGGTGATGTTCCAC
>JAEYNG010000024.1 GCA_023412695.1 Planctomycetota bacterium
GCTTGTTAACGCCACGCGGGCGGCCTCCTCGGTCGCCCGCGCTGCTTTTTGCGGCCCGGTTCTCGGAGCTGCCGAATGTCCACAAAGAAGAACCGCCCCAACACCGACGCCCCAACGCCTCCCTCGACCACGCGCCCCCCCGCCGAGCCGGCCGACACGCTCGACGCCGCCGGGCCGCACAAGTTCGATCCCTGCCGCTCCACACCCAGGGCCAACATCATCCCCGCCGCGCTCGGCGTCGACCGCCGCCTCGGCCTCGACCGGCGCGAGATCCAGGCACGCCTCAACGGCGGCCAGGTGGACTCGGGCGAGCCCGGCACCGGCCTCGAACGCCGCCGCGGCCCAGGCCGCCGCCGCACCGACTTCACGAAGTCCGCCGAAGAGGGCGAGATGAACCGCGAACAGTTCCTCTTCCTCATGGCCATCGACGCCTTCAAGAAGTCCAACGACGTCATGTACCCCACCTGGAGCGACGTGCTCGAGGTCGTCCGGCTGCTGGGCTACCGCAAGACCATGCCCAGCGAGCTCAACATCCGCGGCGCGGAGGACTTCCGCGAGCCGCCCGACGCGCTCTCCGGCGTCCGCGCCAAGCCCGGCCACCCCGAGGAACGCCGCGAAGCCGCCTAAGCATCATCACCCCGTCTGAAACGAAAAAGGGCCCCGTCGCTCGACGGGGCCCTTGTCATATCCCGATCGCCCTCGGTCAACTCACGGGCACGGGCCCTGCCCGGTCGAGAACCATTCGCTCAGGAACGCGAAGATCGCCGGAACGCCCGGTGTCCCGCCGAAGTTCCGCGCCGCCGGGTCCATCGCGAACCAGTCGGAGAGGAAGCAGAAGATGTCCGGCACGCCGACGCTCCCGTCCTCGCACCAGTCGGCGTCGCAACCCGACGGCCCGCACGGCCCGACGTTCAGCCGCACCGGCCCGGCCAAGGAACTCCCGCCCCAGCGCGACACGCGGATCCGGTAGGTCGTGCCGAAGCTCAGGTTCACCGTCACCGACGAGTCGCGGATGATCCCCGCGTCCTCAGAGCATGTGGCACTGTCGTCGTTGCACGCCAGCTCCGTCAGAGCGCCGCACCCGCCGCTGTAGACGCTCAGCACCGGATCGACGCCCGTGTCCGGCCCGGTGAACCCGTCATGCGTCCCGCACGTGGTGAACGTGACCGGCCCGTTGCACTGCGCCGTGTAGCTGAACCACACGTCCGGCTGCCCGGTCGAGGCCCCGCAGCCGGCCGCGCCGTCGCCGGTCGCGCCGCACAGCGTGCCCACCGTCGAGCTGCTCGACGACACGACCGTCGCCGACCCGCACGCGTCGTTGGCCGGGGCCGAGTACGAGATGTTCAGCGTCCCAGTGCCCATCTGGTTGTTATACCCGCCGACGCGTACAAGGTACACCGCGCCCGGCGTCGGGTTGAACTGCACCCGCGAGCCCAGCCCGCACGCGTCGTCGTTGCAGGCGATCGTGGTGTTGTTGCCCGCGGGGCACGACTCGTACACAGCGAGCTTGGTGTCGAAGCTGTTGGGGCAAGTATCGATCGTCACCTGCCCGCCGCACGCCGGCGCTGTCCAGCGGAACCAGACGTCCCGCGGGATGTTCCCGCCGTCGTTGAGGCACTGCGTGCTCGTGAACCCGTCGCTGCACGCGCCGACCGTGCTGAAGGGCGTCGAGCCGGTCGCAACGTTCTGCGCCGTCGCGCACGTGTCGTTCGCGACCGCGCACCCCAGGTTCGTCACCTGCAGCGTGCCCACGCCCTGCTGGTTGTTGTACCCGCCCACGCGGAAGTAGTAATCAGACCCCGCGCTCGCCGCGAACTCGACCTGCGACTGCAGGCCGCACCAGTCGTCGTTGCACGCGATCGCCTGGTCGGGCCCGCCCGGGCAGCTGTTGTACACGGCCAGCTTCGTGTCGTACCCGCTCCCGCACAGCGACACCCGCACCGTCCCCGCGCACGGCGCGACATACCGGTACCAGACGTCGCTCCCGACGCCCTGGAACGAGAACGAGTTGCACAGCGCAGGCTCGATGGGCCCGTCGGTGGTCGCGCCGATCGTCGAGAACGCCACCGGCGCGCACTGGTCAATCGTGATCGCCGCGCCGCAGTTGTTGTTCGACGGCGGTGGGCACGCGCTCGTCACAAGGTTCACCAGCCCCTGCCCGTTGGCGCCGCTGAAACCGCCCAGCCGGATCCGGTACACCGTCCCGAACGTCATCGGCATGTTCGCAATCGCGCTCTGCAGCCCCCCGCAGATTGGGCTGTCGTCGTTGCAACCCACCTGCGTCAGGCTCCCGCACGAGCCGGTGTACACCGCCAGCACCGTGTCGAAGTTCGAGCCGCACGTGTCGATCGACATCAACCCGTCGCACGGCGCGGTGAACGTGTACCACACGTCCTCCTGGAAGTTGTTCCCCGAGCCGCACGTCGTCGGCGTCGGGCCGTCCGTGTCCGCGTTGTCGTTCGAGAAGCCGATTAGCCCCGGCCCCAGAGCCTCCGCCTCCCAGCATACGTCATTGGGCGCGGCGGTCCCGGGGCTGCTCGTCGAGAGGCACCCCCGCGATGCGCGGTACGAGTTGATCTGCGAGATCGTGTTCTGGTCGTTGCTGAACGTGAACCGGTTGATGCTCGTGATGACCGGGTTCATCGTCGACACCGGCCCCGAGCACGAGCAGTGCACCGCGTCCCACAGGTGCCCAAGCTCGTGCGCGCTCAGGTCCGTAGCGCTCATGAAGTTCCCGTTGTAGTCCGACTGGCTCAGGCAGTTCGAGTCCCCGTCCAGGCAGATCGAGCCGATGTGGTTCGCCCGCCCGATCGTCGAGCCGTTGAGCTCCTTGCCCGTGAACATCTGCACCACGTCCGACGTCCCCGGCCGGTTCCCGCTGCTCCACTCGGTCTCGATCTGCGCGTTGAACGTCGCCGGGTCCGTCGTCGTGTACGGGTCGGCCGACGTCGCACGCACCACCACCGTCCCCACCGTGTGCCGGATGTTCACGTCCCGCTCGTACTGGATGTTCATCGTGTTCGTCACGAGCTGGATCCGGCCGATCACCGCGCTCGTCCCGCCGTACCGCAGGTAGAACTCCCAGTCCGCGTCCGCGTCCATCACCGCCGTCCACAGCGTCGCGCCGCGAACGTCCATGCCCTGCGGCGGGATATTCATCTGCTCGTCCGGGTTCTGCTCGCGCAGCTCCGGCCCGCCGCACCGCCACTGCTGGTTCTCCAGCAGGTCCCCGCGCGTGTACACCGCGTGCAGCCCCTCGGGCGCGCCAGGCACCCGCGCCGACACCGGCTCGATCCAGTACTCGATCTCGTCGCTCACGATGATCCGCGCCGCGAGCCCGTCGGGCATCACCCCGCCCGCCACGATGCTCCCCTCCACGCCCCGCACCGTGCCGCGCAGCGTGTTCTCCGGCGGGGCCTTCACCTGCACCACCTCCCCGCCGTCCCGCTGCTCGAACAGCGCGAACCGGTCCGACCGCACCGAGAACGGCATCAGGTCAACCGCCACCACCCCCGAATCGGTCGGCAGCCCGACACTGATCGGACGGCCCGGCGTGAAATCCACCGGCAGGATCAGCAGCCGCGCATCGCTCAGGCTCAACGCCGCGAGCGCCGCCTCCCGGACCTCCGCCGGCACATCCGCCGTCACCGCCATCGGCGGCGGCGCCGCGGCCACAAGCGTCTTGCGCGTCACGACCGCGGCCTGACCCGCGTCCAGCGCCGCCATCTGCGCCGATGCCGCCCCGGCCATCGCGGCCAGCGCGCACACCGACACCATCCCAACCCTCGAACATGTCCATGGACGTTCCATCACCACTCTCCTGCTGATTTCGCGGACCGAAACCACGCAGTCAACGATCCGCGCCCCAACTCCTCCCGGAGCCGCAGATCGTGGCGGCAAGGGTCCAGACTAACCGTTGCGCAACAAGCGTCAACGTGTGCGTGCAAGATGAATGCAACATGCCCTGCCACATCCACACTTCTATCCGGCACGCTCCCCATTTGAAGGTGCGCTGGGCCTACGCGCCCGCAGCGAACCTTCAACCGTGCCGCCACACACGGCGCAGCTTCGCGCGCACCGCGGCCACCCGCGCATCAAAACCTCTACGCCGGGCATAACCAACTGCTGTAAATACTGTCAGCCCATCTCGCGCCGCGGCCGCATTCAGCCGGGCTTACTCACCGTCCCCGCCGCCGCGGCCGATCGCAAACGCGCTCGCCACCGCGAGCACGAACCACAGAATGTCGAACGCGCTGAACGTGCTCTTGAAGCCCTCGCTCTTGGCCTGCGACGTGATGTACGCCACCATCGACTTGCGGAACTCTTCCTGCTCCCTTCTCGCCGCCGCCTGTGCATCCGCGTCGAGCGCGTTCCACCGCTTCTTCCCCTCCGCCCAGATCGCCTTCGGATAGTCCACCTCCGCCGACGCGTTCTCCTTGTCCATGCCCTCGGGCCACTTCACCGTCTTGTTCGCCGCCACCCACTCGTCGACCACCTGGTCGGCGTAGGTCACGATCATGTCCTCGTCCGTGACTTGCATCGCGGTGGTCAGCTCGGCCGACTGCAACTCCTTCTCGACCGCGAAGTGAACCGCGCCGAACTTCCCGAGCAGGATCCCGCCCACCGCCGCGAGCACCGCGATGCCGCCGGTCATCGCGTCGGCATCACCCTTCGCGCCG
>JAEYNG010000209.1 GCA_023412695.1 Planctomycetota bacterium
ATCCGGCTGAACTGCTGCCGCAGCGCCGCGGCGTCACGACCAGTCTGGGCCGCGATATGCTCCCAGCTCAGCCCGCTCCACCGCAGCCGCGCCAGCGTCTGCTCATCGGGCGATAGCGCCTCAAGGATCCGCGTCCGGGCCTCGTCCGACTGGGCCTCAAAGCTCGCCGAGGGGTCGCTCGACTCGGGGTCGAAGATCGCGCTGAGGCCGGCGCCGTCGAGCGAGACCTCCCGCACGCCTCCCCCCCGCTTGTCGCGACCATCGTGCCGCGCCAGGTCCGCCAGCTTCGACCGCACAACGCTCTTGAGATACGCCGCGAGCGCGGCCTCCGACTCGAACTCCAGCTTCCCCGCCTCGAAGTCCTCGACGAACGACCGGGCGATCGACTGGCACACATCCACCGATTCCCGGTGATCGCGGAGCTTCCGGCCCATCCCCGCCCGGACAAAGATCATCACCAGCCGCAGCAGCTCGTTGAACGCGGCGTCCCGCACCCGTTCGTCGGGCGGCGTGGCGGTCGCTGTCGCGGCCCGGCCGCAGGCGGTGGTCAGCAGCGATTTGAGTTCGGTCCCGCCCGGCATGGCCACTTCCTTGCCCCGTTCGAGCATACCACGGGCGGTCACATCGGGCACCGATGATCGCTCAAGATTGGGGGCCGAGCCCGCGCAATCTGCCCACTTTCAGGCTCTGCCGAGCCACAACGCCCGATTACACTGCCCAAGGGAGCCAGTGCGACATGAACGGATCGATCGGGAGTCTGCATGCCACCGCCGCGGCACGGGTCCGCGCGGCATGGGCACGGGCCGGTGACACGCCCCCCGACCTGACTGCGCTGCTCGCGGATATCGGACCCGCCGGTGAGGACGGACTGATCGACGCCGCCGTCGCCGACGCCGAGGAACGCTGGGACCGCCGCCTGCCCGCGGGGCTCGAGCACTACACGGCGATGCTCGGGGCCGCCGCCGCAACGCCAGAGTTTCGCCGGGCCATCCTGATGTGCGAGGCTTCGCGCCGGGTGACGGAGGACCCCACCGCGCTACGGGCGGAGTTCCTCACACGCTTCCCGAGCGCGGCCGCCGAGGTGGAACTGGTCATCGGCATGCTCGCGCTTATCAGCGGCGCGTCGGAGGATGTCGCTCTAGAGGATGAGCCTGCACCGCTGACGCCGGGCATGACGCTCGGCAAGTACACGCTCCGCGAGCGCCTGGGCGCCGGGTCGTTCGGCGAGGTCTGGCGGGCGTGGGACAACGAACTCGCGCGAAACGTCGCGCTGAAGATCCTCCACGCACACGGCCGGCAAGCTCCTTCCGGCAGCGGCGGCGAAACCGCCGGCCTTTCGCGCGTGATCGACGAGGCCCGGGCCGCTGCCAGTCTGCACCACGATCACATCGTCGCCGTGCACGACGTCGGCGTGTTCGCTGAGAACGGCCGCTGCTACATCGACTCGGAACTGGTCGCCGATCCCGCGCCGACACCAGAGGACCCGGCACATGTCGAAGTCGGCCGCTCGCTTGAAGCGCTGGTGAGTGCGAGCGGACCGCTGGGACCGCGCGAGGCGGTCGCGATCATCGAGCCGGTTTGCCGCGCCGTCGTCACGGCGCACGCACGGGGCGTGCTGCACCGCGACCTCAAGCCAGCGAACATCCTTGTCAGCCCCTCCGGCCGCGCACTCGTCGCCGACTTCGGCCTGAGTATCTCCTCCCTGCCGCGAAGCGCGGGCGAGTCCGCGCATGGCACGGGCACGGTGAACATCGCGACGGCCTCCGGCGGGCGCGTCGTCGGCACGCCGGCGTATATGTCACCCGAGCAGGCTCGAGGCGAGCGATTCACACCGGCGTCCGATGTTTACGGCATCGGTGCAACCCTGCGATTCGCGCTCACCGGCAAGCCTCCGTATGAGCCCAGCGGCGTTCATGATGCCGACGGCCGGTGGGATGTCATCAAACAGGTTCGGCTCGGCGCTCTCTCCAGACTTGAAGCCGCGCGACCCGATCTTCCCCGCACACTCACGCGGATCGTTGACCACGCGTGCGCCGCCAGCCCGGCCGATCGCTACGCCTCGGCCGATGCGCTCGCCGCAGACCTGCATGCATGGCGAACCAACCACGCGACCGTCGCCGATCCGCCGGGCCCGCTGCGGGCGGGCGTGCTGTGGTATCGCCGCAACACCGCCGCGGCGACGGTCGGGCTGGTCGCGACACTTCTCCTCGGGCTGGGCGTCGCCCGCTATGTTGAACGCGTTACCGCCGAGCGCGATCGCGCGGTCGAGGCCGAGACCCTCGCCGAGCGGCGCCTTGAAGAGGCGGAGCGCACGCTGCAGGTCGCCGACGCCGTGAACCGTTTCGTGGAACACAGCATTGTGGGCGCGCTCTCGACACCGCTCCGCAGTTCGATGAGCTTCAGCTACATCCTCGCGGCGATTGCCAACCGCCTGGAAACCGAAACGCCCTCCGACCCCCTTGTCGCCGCGGGTGTCGCCCACTTCCTCGGTCAGGGCTACCTCGGCCACGGCGCGAACGATCACGCGCAGCGCTACGCCACGCAGGCGTCTCGCGTCCGTTCCGCGCTTCTCGGAGAGCTCGCGCCCGAGTCGATCCGCTCGCGACTGCTTGTCCTCCGGGTCGCGTTCCGCGAGCCCGATCGGGCGCGGTACGAACAGGACCTCACGAAGCTCATCGCTGACAGCGAGCAGGTGCTCGGCCGGGATCATGCGGAGACTTGCGAGGGGCTGCGTCTGCTGTCACGGCTGCGGGTCTCGCAGCACCGCTTCGCCGACGCCGCGGCAATTGCCGATGATGCGCTCGCCCGCACGCGCAGTGCATTGCCCGCCGGGCACGCGGACATCGCTGAGGCCCTGATCGATGCGGCGCACCCGCGCCGCCTCGCGGATGACTACGACGGCGCGGCCGCGCTCGTCGCCGAGGCCGTATCCATCCAGCGGCACGCGCTCGGTACCCGCCGCTACGAGACGCTCGCCGCAATCAGCTTGCTGGGGCAGCTGCGCATGGCCCAGGGGAACATTGCAGATGCAGTATCGCTGCTTCGTGAGGCCGCCGAAGGCCTCGTTGACCGCGCAGGTCCCACACACGGCCTCACGCTCTCGACGGTGAACCTGCTTGCGCGCACCCTCCGGCAGTCGGGCGACTTTTCTGCGGCGATCGACACGGCCTCGCCCATCGTCGCGGCGACCCGTGCCGAGAAGACTCCGGGCACCGGCCCGGTCGATGTCGCCTGCGAGCTGGGCCACGCGCTCCTTGATGCCGGCCGCACCGAGGACGCAACGGAGGTCCTGGAGTGGACGTGGAACGATGGCAAGGACCGACCCGCCACTCGCGGCCGTGCGGCGCGAGCCGCGATCCTGCTCGCCAAGGCCTACCGCGCCGCGGGCAACCTGCACAAAGCGAGGCAGATCGAAGCCGAATCGGAATCACTCTCTGGCCGCCCGACATCACCCGTAACGGCAGAGTGATCAGCCGCGCTCGCGCCGCTTGGCCTCGGCCTCCCACTGCGCGGCCTTCTCCGCGTCCCCCAGCGCGCCAAACAGCTCCGCGCACCGCCGCGCAAGCACCGGGTTCTCCGGCCCGAGCTCCGCCGCGGCGACGATCTCCGCCGCCGCGTCCTCGTTCATGCCGATAGCGAAGTACACGGTGGCGAGATCGACCCGGATCACCGGCGAGTCCGGCCGCAGGTCACGCGCCCGCCGCAGCAGGTCGATGGACAACATTACCGCCTGCGAATCTCGCGCCTGCCCGGCGTAGGAATACAGCAGCCCGCCGATCTCCGCCAGCACCCACGGCGCAGGCCCCGCGGCGTCCGCCGCTTCGCTCAGCACGTTCTTTGCATCAGCCGATTGACCACGCTGCAGCTTGAAGACCGCCGCACGTGTGTAGGTCGAGTTCCGCATCAGGTGCGGGCCGATCGTCCGTGCCCGCGCGAGTCCCTGCTCCGCCATCTCATCAGCCGCCGCGATGTTCTGAAGCTGGAGCATCATCCCCGCAGCGCTCACGAGTGTGTTGCCGCGCTTGGTCGGCAGCTCGGTGGCCCGCCGAGTCAGCTCCTCCGCACGGGTCCGTTCGCCGAGCTGCGCGAACTGCCCGGCCGCGGCGAGCAGCGTGTCCGCGGTCGCGTGCTCGTCCCCGGCCACGCGATTGAGCAGCTCGATCGCCGTCGCTCGCTCGCCGGTGGCCGCCGCGAACCTCGCCGCGCCAAGAATGGTGTCGGGACCAGCGTCCACTTCCTCCGCGCGGCCCTCCCACAGCTTCTTCGCCTCGTCCCGGCGGCCGTTGTTCAAGTGCCACGCCGCGAGCTCCGCCCGCACGCCGTTCAGGTCCGGGTGCCGCTCCAGCGTCTCGCGGTACAAGTCCAGCACTTCCTGCTCGCCGCCGCCTCGGCGCTGGATGAACTGCGCAACCTGGGTCACCAGCCCATCCCGCGGCTTGCCGTCGCGGATCACCTCGCGCATCAGCCGCTCGGTCTGGTCAAACTCGCCGAGCACGCAGTGCAGATACGCCAGCGTCAGCTTCTGCTCCGCATTCAGCGGCCATCCGAACCCGCCGCGCTTCGCCCCCTCTTCCCCGCTCCATGCCGGCGGAGATGCAAGACGGAAGTGCTCGATCGCCTCCCTGGCCCGCGACGCCTCTTCCGCCGACGGCGCGTAATCCGGACGCAGCAGCACCGCCTGCGGCGTGTCGAACATCCCGTAGAGCCAATCCCCGCGCCACGCGTGGTAGCGAACAAACCCGCTCCACGCGCCGACGACGATGATTGCAACCGCGACCGCCGCGAACACGACGCCCGCCGGCCGCAACCGGCCCTTGGCCTTCAACTGCAGGTTCTGCAGCCGCACGTTCGGCGTCAGCACAAGCGACCAGAGCTTCCACGTGCTGAACGCCCCGATCCCCGCGATGCCGACGGCCATCAGCATCGGCACCGAGTGCGCCATCCCGCGATACGCGAAGAAGAACGCCACAAACAACGCGGCCACGATCAGCTCTTCCCACTTCGACAGGTCGTACCGGGCCTCGCGATCCGCCTTGGCCTTCGCCCGCGCCGCCGCGGCCTGCTCCTCGCTCAGCCTCGCGGCCCGCTTCGGCTTCGCACCGACCGCCGGCCGCCCGAACCCGAAGTACAGCGCGTCCTTCGGGCACACGCTCACACAGTCCATGCACTTCATGCACCCGGGGTCGATGACCATCCCATAGTCGCGCACTTCTTCATGCACGCGGACATTCGAAGTGCACACCGCCGTGCAGTGCCCGCACCCCTCGCACGCGTCGGTCACGCGGATCCGGCCGGGCGCGGCACGATCCACCGGCGCAAAGAACCCGCCGTACGGGCATCCATATGTGCAGAAGCCCTTGGACCCGAGGAAGTACACGGCCCCGAACGTGCACACGGCCAGGAACGGGATCGCCAGGTACCAAGGCGCGAACGTCGCCCAGAAGTCCTGCGTGATGAACTCCCGCTTCATCACGTCCAGCGGCTCGTTCTGACCCAACCATCGCGGCAGGTTCCCGTACTCGTCCATCAGCGCCGGCCGCAGGACCTCCCGGTGTACGAGCGGCCAGATGAACATGTACGTCCCGAGGATCAACGGGACCCAGAGCAGCAGCCGCGAACGGAACGGCCGCGGCCGGATCCGCATCTTCTCCATCAGCCACGTGCATGAGTCCTGCAGCGCGACTACGTGGCAACCCCACCCGCAGAACCACCGGCCAAGCAGGAGCGTCGACAGGATCGCCAGCACGAAAAACACGAACCCGGTGTTCACGATCCCCTGCGCGGTCGTCTGGATCCCCTCGCTCGGCTCGATCGGCGAGACCGTGGAGCCTGTGATCAACCAGTGCGCGATGTGCGCCGCGATCAGGAGGTGCACAAGCACGAGCACCGCCGCCCGCCACTTGCCTACGCGCGACCGACGGATCTTCCCATGCCCCCCGCTGCCGCCCATTCCCCCCACAACCGGCAATGACACCGACCGCGGCCCAGCCGCTGGCGAGCATCGCCCGGCGGAACTTGTCGAAGTCGTCGTCATCCGGAGATCAATCGTACGAACCAGCCGCACGCAAGGTGCGTCGCGATCACGCTCGCCATGCCCGTTACTGACCGGGCATGTGCTTCTCGACCCAGTCATCCTGCCGCAGCACGTCGGCCCGCATCCGGCGACCGCGGCCCTCGGCCCGCCGCTGGGCCAGCCTGAAGACCGCCAACGCCTGCTTCCGGGCCACACCGCCGAGCTCGTCCCCGCCGGCCAGCGCCCGCAAATAGCCCAGAAGGTGCGGCGTCTGGTGCCGGACCAGCTCATCTTCGAGCGATACAAACAGCTGCGCCGAGCCCGGGTCCCCCTGCCGGCCCGCGCGGCCGATGAACTGCCGGTCAATCCGCAGCGCCGAGTGCATCTCCGTCAGCAGCACGTGCAGCCCGCCGTGCCTCTGCGACTCGCGGTCGAGCTTGATATCCGTGCCGCGACCGGCCATGTTCGTCGCGACCGTGATCGTCCCGTGCTTGCCCGCCTGCGAGACGATCTCGGCCTCGTCCTTGTCGAACGACGCGTTGAGCACGCGGTGCACCAGCCCGCGCGCGGTCAGCCGCGTTGACAACAGCTCCGACGCCTCGATCGATCGCGTCCCGACCAGCAGGGGCCGGCCCCGGCCGTGGCCCTCCAGGCTCGCATCCACGACCGCGTTCCAGCGTGACTCGCTCGTACGGAACACCCGCGTCGGCCACCGCTCGCGGATGAGCGGCCGGTTCGTCGGCAGCACCGTCACCGGGCGCTGATAGACGCGTTCCATCTCGCCCGAAGCGTCCGCCGCGGTCCCGGTCATGCCGCACAGGAACGGGTACGTCCGGAAGAACCGCTGGAAGCTCATCCGTGCAAGCGTCTCCCGGTCCGCGGTGATCTCGAGGCTCTCCTTTGCCTCGACCGCCTGGTGCAGCCCGTGCTCCCAGGACCGGTCCGGCAGGAAGCGGCCGGTGTACTCATCGACGATCACTACGCGCCCGTCCACGATCTGGTACTGGTGACCGTTGAGATAGCAATGCCGCGCGACCAGCGCCTGCTTGACCAGTTCCTCGGCACGCCGCGGAGCCCGCCAGATCGCTTCCTCGAACTTCTCGGCGATCTGCATCGCCCGGTGCTGTCCGCGCCGGGTCAGGTCCACCCGCCGCTGCAGGTAGTTCACCGTGTAGTCCACCTTGTCGTCGAGCTTCCGGGCGATCTCCGCGGCGTCCTTGTAGATCTGCGCCATCTCGTCCTCGCGCCGAGCGCGGGCGATGATCAGCGGCACGACCCCTTCATCGATCAGCACCGCGTCCGCTTCGTCCACCAGGCATGCATGCAGACCCGGGATCAGCGGCCCGCCCGCGGGCGTCGCCGGCCCCGCAGCGCGGGACATCATCGACCGCCCCGACCACGCGGTGTTGAGCTGCCCCAGCCGGATCTGGTCCCGCAGCCAGTCGGCGGTGATCTGCTTCGGTGTGCCGTAGACGATCGCCCGCGCGTACACGCCCGCCCGGTCGCGCTCCTCCAGCGACTGCACGATCGCGCCGACATCGCACCCGCAGCGCGAATAGATCGGCTTGCGTGACTCAGCGTCGCGCGAGGCCAGGTAATCGTTCACCGTAAAGACATGCACGTACCGGTGCCGCCACGCCAGCAGTACCGCGGCGATCGAGCCGGTCAGCGTCTTGCCCTCGCCGGTCACCATCTCCACGATCCGCCCGTGGTAGAGCGCCATCGCCCCCATGAGCTGGACGATGTAGGCCTCTTCGCCCGTCACCCGCCGCGCGACCTCGCGCACGCAGGCGAACGCGCGACGCACCGCCTCGTCGTCGACGCGGCCGCGGACGAACGACTCCCGCACGGTCCGCACGACGTCGTCGAGCGCCCGGTCCGAATGCGACCGCAGATCCGGCGACATCGCGTCGATCCGCTCGGCCTGCCCACGCAGCCACCGCAGCGTCACCTTCGCGTTCCGCAGTTTCATCGTCGCGTGCGCGGCGAAGAGATCGAGCCCCTTGCGGTTCTCCGGCTTGCGCCGGCGGCTCCGCAGCGACTCGAACAGGGCGTGATAGCGTGTGACCGTCTGCGACATTACAACTGCACCCGACCCTGGATTTCCTTCTGCAACCGGTCCAGCCACTGGCTCATCAGCGGCTTGGGCGGCAGGCTGAACCGCACCTTGACGCGCTCACCGGGATACGCCGCAGCCACAAGGTCCAGCGGCAGGTCCGCCGTGATCCGCACCGGGAACCACGGCCGCTTGGCCACGCGACCCGATTCGTCCTGCGCCTCGGGCTCGGCCGTCCCTCCCCCGACGAACGACAGCGCCGCGCTCGGCAGCAGCTTCTGACCCGCCTCAACATAGGGGTTCCCCACCCCCTCGAACACCCGCTCGGGCGACGAATACAAACGGACGCTCACCGGCAGTGTCTGCCGCGAGTCGGTGAAGAGCCACCCCGCCTGCCGCTGGTCCATCACCGCGGTGATCCGCAGGTTCTGCGGCTCGACGACCTCGCACAGGAAGTCGGCCCGCTTCACGAACGCGCCCAGCCGCATCTCGGGGTCCCCGCCGGCGACGATGCCGTCGTGCGGGGCACGGACCACCAGCTCGGTGACCAGCCGCTCGATCTCCGCCAGGTTCTCGTTGGCCACGCGGATCCGGTCCTTGGCGATGTCCACCGCGCCCGGCTCAGAGGCGCTCCGCGCCGCACGCTCCTGGACCTTGAACTCTTCGAGCTGCGCCAGGATCGCCTCCCGCCGCAGCATCAACTCCGGGTTGATCAGCGTGGCGATCGGATCGCCCTTCACGACACGGTCGCCCGGCCGCTTGTACACCTGCTCGACGAAGCCCTCGGTGCCGAGGGTCACAGGCGTGCGGTCGATGCTCTCGACCACGCCGAAGCCGCGCCGGCGGTCGGGGAACGGCACCAGCCCGATGAGGGTGACGCCGACCGCGATCAGGGCCAGGCTCACCGCCCACCCGCGCACGCGGTGCTCGCTGTGCTGGGGGCTCGCGGCGTGCCAATGGATGAACTTGCCGACCGGGATGATGAACCACGCCGCGGCCGTCCACACCGCCAGCACAAGCCCGATCGCGAAGAGCTGCCCCATCACGTACAGCGTGATCGTGACGAACAGGAACACGCGGTACGCCATCGCCGCGAGCCCGTAGATGACCAGGAGCGCCTGCTCCCCGCGCTGCGAGCTCGGCGGCGTCAGGTTCCGCAGCCGGTACAGGTACTTCTGCGCCAGGTGGCTCAGCATCTTGTTCGACCGCTGCGCCAGGTTCGGGATCTCGAGCAGGTCCGCCAGGATGTAGTACCCGTCGAACCGCATCAGCGGGTTGGCGTTGAACAGCACCGTCGAGATGCTCGCCGTCAGCATGACGTTGTACGCGAGCTTGGTCGAGAGCTCCCCGGGCTGCCCCGTTACCCACACGAACGCCGCGAGCGACGCGAGGAACAGCTCGAACAGCATCCCACCCGCGCCGACCGACATCCGCTTCCACTTGTTCGAGAACGCCCACGTGCTCGACGCGTCCACGTACGGCGACGGGAACAGCACCAGCAGCATGAACCCGAACTCGGGCACCTGCCCGCCGTGGCGTTTACAGATCACCCCGTGCCCGAACTCGTGAAACGCCTTGGTCACCACGAACACGATCCCGATCCATACCCACTGCGCCGGATCGCCGCGCAGGTCATCAAAGCCCTTGACCAGCCGCTCCCACTCCGGCAGCACCGTGACCATCGCGGCCACCAGCAGCACGCACCACGCGATGAACCCCCACATGTTGAGCACCGGCCGCAGGATCGGCTCGGCCAGCGTTAGCAGCCGATCCGGATTGAACATCCGGATCTTGAAGTACATGATGCCGATCGCCTGGGCGGCAACCTTTTTCTTCACCCGCTCCCGCCCGCGGCGCAGCAACTGGTCCGTCTCCGGCGGCGCATCGACCGACAGCAGGTTCGCCGAGTACAACTGGCTGATGAGCTGGATCACCTCGTTCTGCGTCGGCGCAAGGGCGCCGAACTTCTGCAG
>JAEYNG010000218.1 GCA_023412695.1 Planctomycetota bacterium
CGATCAGGAGATCCGGCGGTACGAGTCGGGGCTGGAGGCGAGAGAGGTCGAGCTGCTCGATGCGCCGAAGTTCAAGCGGGAGTTTGACGTGCTTGCGTCGGTCTCGCTCGGGGCGACAGAGGAAGAGGCCAACGCGACGATCCGCCGCGCGTTGAACGAGATGGCTGCGTTTGTCGGGCTGCGGAAGGGGGCCGTGTCGACCTCGTCGGCGCGTTCGGTGGCGAACCCCGCGGCGAAGGCGAAGCTGCGTGAGTACAGCGCGAGGTCGGAGCGCGACCGGCCGGACTTCTACACCATCAGCGCAACGCTGACAGGCGAGGGATCGCTGGACCAGTCGGTCCGGATGATCGCGTTGCTGGACAGTCAACAGTGGGTCTGCCGAGTCGATGGGTTCGGCATGCGGGCGTTCGGCAAGGAACGCGAGGGGATCGATCTGTCCGTCACAGTGACGGCGATGTTCCTGCCTGGCCGGCCGATGACGCTCGGGGCGGAGAGCGCCGGGCGCATCTGGTCGCCGATCGACGAAGCCCGGCTGGACCCGTGGCGGACGATCGTCGCGAAGAACATCTTCAAGGAGCCGCCCCCGCCACCGCCGCCGGCGGTTCCGCAGCCGCCGCCGACGGCTGTTGCGCAGGCAGCGCCACCGCCCCCAGAGCCCAAGCCGAGCCTCGGGGACTGGCGGGTGAGCGCGGTGGTGCAGGGGCGAGGCGGGCCGGAACTGTGGTTAGTGAATGAGAAGTCGGGGGAAACGAGGATGCTGGGCGCGGGGGCGCAGGTGCTCGAGGCGGTGTTCGTCCGCGGCTCGGGAGAGACTGCGGAGATCCGCATCGGGCAAGAGACGTTCGTGGTTCGGCTGGGGGCAACCCTCGCCGAGCGCAAACCGGCTTCATAGCCGGTAGACTCGCCATGTTCTGTCGGGCCGGAGGCCCGCGTGGCGACGCCGAGAAACCTGCCGGGAACGGGCCTGTACGGCCACGCTCGCGCCAGGTTTGTTTGTTCAAGGAGGGACGCTCCCGTGACATCGATCCGTCATCGCCGCTTGCTCGTTCCCGCGCTGCTCCTGCTGGCCGCCGGTCAGCCCGTGTCTGTGTTTGCGCAGGATGGGGCGGCTGCGGGCGGTGATGCGGCGGCGGTCGCACCGATCAGTGCGACTCCGGCGGAGGCCGCCCAGCCGGCAGCAACACCGGCCCCTGCGGCGCAGCCGGAAGCGCCGGCGAAGGCGGGCGGGATCACGTTCAATTTCAAGGACACGCCGTTCGAGCAGGTGCTCGACTTCATGGCGAGGCAGACGGGGCTGCCGGTGATCCGCGAGGCGGAGGCGCCCAAAACGGGCCTGACGTTCATCGGTGCGTCGCAGTACACGCTCGACGAGGCGATGGACGTTCTGAACCGGCTGCTGTTCATGCACGGCGTGCAGCTTCGGCGCGAAGGGCAGTACCTGCTGCTGACCAAGGCCGAGGACATGCGGGCGATGGGGCAGGTCGTCGGGAAGATCCCTGAGGAGATCGGGTCGGCGGAGGTCATCACGACGGTCGTGCCGCTGAACAACGCGGTGGCCGCGCCTCTGGTCGAGCAGCTCAAGGGGATGGTGGGGAAGTTCGGCGGGATCACCGCGCTGCCGCAGCAGAACGCGATCATCCTCGTGGACACGGCGGCGAACTGCCGCCGGCTGCGGGCGGTGATCGAGCAGCTCGACGCAGAGCGGCCACGAGACGCGGAGTTCAAGCTTTTCCCGCTGAAGCACGCGAAGGCGGAGGCTGTGCACGCGGCGCTGAAAGGACTGATCGCCGAGCGGAAGCAGGTGACGTTCGTCGATGCGCAGGGGCGCAAGACGACGGTGCAGGATGACCAGATCGAGGGGCTGAGCATCCAGGCGGATCCGCGGACGAACAGCATCATCGCCGTCGGCCCGAAGCCACGGCTTGAGGTGGTGGGTGAGCTAGTTGCGCTGCTCGATCAGCCCGAGGGCGGGGTTGACGGTCGGGAGATGCTGACGTTTGCGCTGTCGGGCGTTGATGCGAACGCGGCGGCCGAGATCGTCAATCGACTGTTCCAGCAGAAGGGTGCTGCGGAGTCGAAGCCGACCGTGCTGCCGCTTGCGGCGCAGGGCAAACTGACAGTGGTAGGTTCTGCGGAGCAGCTTGCGCTCGTGGCCGCGCTCCTGGCCGAGGTTGACCCTGGTGCGGCACCGACAAACGCGGCCAACGGCGAGGCGGCGGTGCGGCC
Organism: Planctomycetota bacterium; assembly: GCA_023412695.1. Classification (GTDB taxonomy): domain Bacteria; phylum Planctomycetota; class Phycisphaerae; order Phycisphaerales; family UBA1924; genus JAHBXL01. Next base: position 2,227 of record JAEYNG010000218.1, read on the forward strand.
GGAGACTCGGACGGCGGTGCTCAGGATGAAGCACCTGACCGGGCCGACAGCGAGCGTGACCGCGGCGAGGTTGCTCTCGCCTCGGCAGACGGCGGTGTTGCGGATCGCGCCGGGCGTGGACGAGAAGAGCCTTGTGGTCTCCGGGCCCGCGGCCGACGTGCAGGCGTTTGAGTCGCTTGTCAGCGCGATCGACCTGCCGCCCGACCGGCCGCAAGAGGTTCGGCAGGTCCGGATCGTCTCGGGCGATCCGGCGCAGGTGCTGGCGAAGGCGCAGGCGCTGTACCAGCAGTCCAGCCGCGCAGAGACCGAAGCCGTTGGCGCATCGCTCGACGGCGAAGGGCGGACGGTGACGCTGGTGGGGGGGATGCCGGGGATCGCGGCGTTTACCGACATGCTCAAGTCGGTTGAGTCGAGCGTCGTGATCGAGCGAGAGACGCGGTCGATCGTGTTGAAGAAGGCGCGGCCGAGCGCGGTGGTGGGCCGGCTCGCGCAGCTTTCGCGGACGCTGCTGGAGCCGACGGACGGATCGGCGTATGTCGAGCCCCGGTTCGATGCGATCGACGAGACACGGACGCTGCTCGTGCGGGCACGGCCGCAGGACCTCGAGGCGATCGAGAAGCTCGCGGCTTCGATCGACGGCGCAACGCTGCGCGATGCGACATTCCGCGTGCTCATGGTGCCGTCGGAGTCGGTCGAACTCGTGCGGACGCGGGCGGCGGACATCTATCGCGAGCAGACGGAGCTCCTGCCGAACGCGACACCGGTCGAGGTGCTGGAGGACCACGACCGAGGTGCGCTGCTGGTGTCCGGCGATGCAGAGGGCGTGGCACGATTCGCGCGGATCGTTGAAGAGCTGTCGCGGCTCGCGGCCAAGCCCGTGGTGCGGGTGCTCGAGCTGAAGTTTGTCGAGGCCGCGCCGACCGCGCAGGCGATCAATCAGGCGCTCGGCGGCCTGGGCGGCGCTGGGCCGTCGGGCGGGCGGTTGTCGGTGTCGTCGGCAGAGGGGTCCAATGCGCTGGTCATCAGCGGGAACGAGCAGGACGTCAAGCTCGTTGAAGACATCGCGGCGTCGCTCGACCTCGAGGGGAACAAGCCGGGGACCGTGAATGTCGCGACGGTGCCGCTGCGGCGAGCGAGAGCGGATATCGTCGCGCCGATCGTTCAGCAGTTGCTGCAGCGTGACCAGCCGAATCCTTTCGCGCAGCTCCGGCCGGGACAGCGGGTTCCGCCGGCGGCGCTCGAGCAGGCGCGGACCCTCGTGCCCGTGAAGGTCGCGGCGGACCGGCGGCTGAATGTCGTCGTGGTCAGCGGGCCGCGAGAATCGGTCGAGGTCGCGCGACAAGTGATCGCGGATCTTGACGTGGACGTGTCGGAGACCGCGACAGGATCGCCGCGTACGGTTCGGCTGTTCACGCTGGAGAACGCGGACGCGTCCGAGGTGCTCGCGAGCGTGCAGGCGATCTTCCAGGACGAGTCGGGCCAGGTCGCGGCGGAGCCCCCGCCGGTCGTGCGGGTCGATCGCGCGAGCAACTCGCTCGTCGTTCGAGCGACCGGCAAGCAGCTCGAGTCGATCGAGGGCCTCGTGAAAGGGCTTGACAACGCGACGAGCGCGGCGAACCGCGACATGCGGCTGATCAATGTCGATCGCTCGAAGGCCAACGCGGCGATGCTGGCCGAGGCGCTGCGTCGGCTGCTCGAGCAGCGGTCCGCGACGAAGGTCGAGGTTATCAGCGTCGAGCAACTCCTTGCGCCGCAGGAAGACGGCAAGCAGGGGAGCCGCCTGCCCGAGACGCTTTTGCCGGTCGGCGAGGCGACGGGCGCCCTGAATGCGTTCTCGGCATGGATCGTCGCCGCGGCGATTGGGGCGCAGGCCGACGACGCCCGAGAGGAAGGCGTAACGATCGCGGTCGATCCGCTGACGAACTCGCTGATTGTCTCCGGCTCGACGCGTGCGGTTGAGCGTGCCGCGGCGCTCGCGGCGGAGCTGCAGCGGCAGATGCCCGCGGAGCCCCAGCGGCTCCGCATCGTCACATTGCCGGAGGGCGTTGATGCCTATGTCATCTCGTCGCTGGTGAACCAGACAATCGGGCAGATCGGCACGGCGTCCGCGCAGAACCCGGGTGGGTTCACGTCGCGTGTGTCGGTGCAGCCGGATCCCCAGGGCGGCGCGGTGATCGTCTCGGCGAATGAAACGGACTTTTCGACGCTTGCGGAGCTGATCACGGCGGTGAGCAAGCCGATGCCCGGCTCGACACTCACGATCAAGGTCTACCCGCTCACGAACACCACCGCGGGGCGTGTGCAGCGGGCCGTCAGTGACCTGTTCTCACCCGCACCCCGTGGGCGGCAGGCTCAACGCGTGCTGCAACTCGCGTTCGACGGCGGCGCGGCGGGCGACGGCCCGTCGCTCCGTGTGGACCCGGCAACGGTGCGTGTGACGGCCGACCCGGGCGGACGCTCGCTGATCGTGGCGGCGCCGGCGGACGCGGTCCCGCTGCTCGATCGATTTGTCTCGCTGCTCGACCAGGCCCCGGCGCAGGACCAGCTCGCGCTGCGGCGATTCCCGCTCGCGAATGCGCGTTCGGAGCAGGTCACGCCGATGATGCAGCAGGGGCTCGACGCTGCGCGTCAGGCTGCGCCGGATTCACCCCGCGCAACGTTCATGGCCGACGCACGCACAAACGCGGTGCTTGTCACCGGCACGGAGGCTCAGCACCGCGAGGCCGCGAGATTGTTGGAGCAGCTCGATCTGCCCGCCGAGACCGACGGCTCGGAGGTCGCGATCCTGCCGCTGCACACCGCGCGTCCAACGACGGCGCAGCGGCTGCTCGAGGCGGCGATCGTTGGTAACGACCCGGCGAAACGAGACCGGCTGCGCATAACAGCGGCGGATGATTCCAACCTGCTCATCGTGCGTGCACCGAAGGATCTTCTCGACGAGGCCCGGCGAATCGTGAGCCAGGTGGATTCGTCCGAGGTCACCGGCCTGCCGGTGCGGACCGTCAAGCTCGAACGGGCGGACGCCGAGAGTGTCGCGCAGGCGATCCAGCGGCTGTACGACGATCGCGCTCGTGCCGCGAGCAAACCGAACCAGCAGCCGCGCCAGCGTCAGGTCGCGATCATCGGCGATCGCCGGAGCGGGTCGCTGGTGATCGCGGCGAGCGACGATGACTTCGCCCAGGTGCAGTCCTTGGCCGCGACCTTTGATGTGCCATCGACGCGCGCGGACCTGCAGTTCCGTGTGATCCCGCTCACCAATGCGCGGATCGCCGACCTGCGCGAGACGATCGAGGGTGTCGTCGAAGAAGTGAAGTTCCCGCCCGGCTTCTGGAGCGGCCGTGGCCCGCGGCGCAGCCAGGAGGACACGCTCGCGGTGCAGTTCAACGACCGTTCCAACAGCATCGTGCTGTTCGGGCAGGGGGACGCGTTCGACACGATCGAGCGGGTGGTGAAGGCGCTGGATATCCCGCAGGCCCCGGGCGCGAAGTCGGTCGTCCGCGCAGTGAAGCTTAAGAACGCCAACGCACAGAGCGTCGGCACGGCGATCCAGTCGGCGATGAGCACGCCCGGCTGGTCGTGGTGGCGCGGCAATGATCCGGACGGCGTGCGCGTGGAAGTCGACCGGCAGAACGGCGTGCTGCTGATGGTCGGGCGCGAGGATCGCGTCGAGCAGGCGGCGAAATACGCGACGGAGCTCGATTCCGCGGCGGATGTCGCCGATCGTACCGTCGAGTCCATCCAGCTCACCTACGCCAATGCGGATCGGATCGCGCAGAGCCTCACACGGTTCTTCCAGGGGCGCGACCGCGGCCTCGGGATCGAGAAGCCAAGCGCATCGATCATCGGCTCGGCGGACGGTAACGTGCTGATCGTCGCCGCGTCGCCGGACGATCTGGCGCAGGTACGCGGGTTTGTCGCGCAGATGGACCAGCCCGAGGACAATGAGGGGCGCACGCGCGAGCTGTACAGGTTGAAGAACGCCGAGGCGGGGGAACTGGCGAACATCCTGCGCGAGCAGTTCCCCCGGACGCTCGCGTCGCGTGAGGGGCTGGTGATCGTCACGCCGCAGGCGGGGACGAACTCGGTCATCGTCTCGGCGCCAAAGGAGCTGTTTGAGAAGGTCGATGCGTTGCTGCAGTCGCTCGATGCGCCTCCGCAGGCCGAGAGTTCGAACATCGTCACGGTGACCCTCTCGCAGTCGCGGGCCGAGGACATTGCGCAGTCGCTTACCGCCGCGCTGCCTGCCGGTGTCAAGGTCAAGATCACGCCGGTGCGCCGAACCAACTCGCTGCTTTTGACAGGCTCCGACGAGGCGGTGGCGCTTGCGCTGAAGCAGATCGAGAAGCTCGACGAGACGCCGCCAAAGGCGCAGACGGAGTTTCGGCGCATCGTGCTGCAGCATCAGGACGGGTACGACATCGCCTCGACGCTGCGCACAGTGCTGGCGCGGCGGCGCGGGTCGCCGAACGAGCCGGAGCCCGCGGTCAGCACGCTCAATCAGGGCAACACGCTGCTGGTGTCGGCGACACCGGACCAGCTGGAAGAGATCGTGAAGATCGTCAAGGAGCTCGATGTCGCACAGGGGGGCACGCGCATCACTGAGTTCATCCCGTTGAAGTTCGCCGATCCTGAGGCGACTTCGCGTGCGCTCGAAGTGTTCTACGGACGTTACGCCGCCGAGGCCTCCACCGCCGGGGCGAGGTCGGTCAGCATCATCGCGAATCCCGCGAGCAAGAGCCTGGTGATCGCTGCGGGCGAAGCCGAGTGGGCGGGGATCCGCGCCCTGCTGGAAAAGCTTGATTCGGAGGAGTACGACACCTCGCGGCGGCTGGAGATCGTCGCGCTCAAGCACGCCGACGCCGCGAGCCTCGCCCGCGCGCTTTCGGATGCGTTCAGCGCGCCGCTGCGTGCGGAAATCGAGCGCGAGCGTGCTCGCCGGCAACCACAGCCGCGCCGGTTCGACGATCAGTTCCCCGATTTCCCGACTGTCGTGCTTTCGAGCAAGGAAGTTGTGAGCGTGACGGCGGAACCGCTGACCAACTCGCTGGTTATCGCCGGCCCGCGCGATCAGACCGAGCGCATCAAGGCCGTCGCGCAGCAGCTCGACGTGCCCGCGTACTCGCAGATGCCCGAGCCGCGGCTGATCCCGCTCGCCCGGGGGCCGGCGAGCAATGTCGCCGCGACGCTGCGGCAGTTGTTCGTCGATCAGGCAAACGCCCTGCCGGGCGGGCCGTCGCGTGCGCTCACGGGCCGGTCGGTGCTCATCGTTGGCGACGACAAGAGCAACGTGCTGGTCGTCCGGGCGGACGATGCGCAGTTTGCGCAGATCAAGGCAATGGCGGACTCGCTGCAGAGCGAGGGCGACCGCACGCAGGTGTCGGTGCGTGTGGTGCGCGTGCAGCACTTCCCCGTCGCCCGCGTTCTCCAGACTGTGCGGACAACCTTCGGCCCGGTTGCGCAGCAGGGTGGCGAGTCGCTGACCGTCGAGGCCGACCGCACGGGCAACAACCTCGTCGTAGCGAGCAGCCAGCGTCTGTTTGAGCAGATCAAGAATCTCGTCGCCGAGCTGGACATCCTCGCCGCGCCCCACCCCGCAGCCACCGGCGAGCCCGCCGCGCCGACGCTGAACCAGGGCGTGGTGATCATCGATCTCGAGAATCACACGCCGCAACAGATGCAGCAGGTGCTCGAGCAGATGGGCCTGACGCGTGCCCAGCCGGTGGACCGGCCCGGCGTCGTCGCCGAGCCCGTCACGATCGTTCCGCTGACGAGCCGGCGGGCGATCGCGATCATCGCCGGGCCGCAGGACGGCGAGTCCGTGCGATCGCTCGTGAAGTCGCTCGACTCCCAGCCCGCGATGGCCGAGCAGCACGTCGCGGTGATCCGCCTGAAGACCGCGCCGGCCGGCAATGTCGCGTCGGCCGTCGAAGCGATGCTTAAGCCTAAGAACCAGGACTCGCAGGTCGAGCTGGCCGCATCGCTCGCCGAGCAGGTGCGGCGGCTCACCATCCACCGGAGCGAGGCCGACAAGGCCAACATGACGGTGGACCTGTCCAAGCCGATCTCCGTCCTGCCGGATGCACAGACCAACTCGATCATCCTCGCATCGACCGAAGCCAATGTCGTTGCGTTGGCGCAGATCGTCGAGATGATGGACAAGCTGCCCATCGGCGAGGCCGTGATGGTGCGGTTCTTCCCCCTCCAGAACGCGTCGGCGACGCGTCTGGCGAGCGTGATCCGCGGCATCTTCGAGCAAGGCGACCGGCTCCGCACCAACCCGGGCACCACGATCCGCTCGCAGCCCACCAGCGAGACGGGCCGCGCACTGACCGGGCAAGTCGCGATCAGCGTCGACGAGCGCACCAACGCGATGATTGTCGCAGGACGTGAGGAGGCCGTCGCGCTCGTCGAGGTGATGGTCAAGCAGCTCGACAGCGAGAAGACCACGAGCTGGATCGAGCCGCGGGTGATCAGGCTCGAGCACGCGGACCCCGTGCGCCTCGCCACGACGGTCCGGCAGGTCCTCCTGGAGAACGCGCCGACAACACCGGACATGGAGGCGCTTCAGCGGCAGATCGCTCGATACCGAATCCTTGCCGAGGGGGGTGACCCGGCGGACGTGAAAAGCATGATCCAGGCGGACCGCTTCGCGCCGCTCTCGACCCTGCTGGTCGTGCCGGAGCCAAACCTGCGGGCGATCATCGTGGTCGGCAGCCGCTCGAACGCGGAGGCGGTGGGCGAGCTTGTGAAGCTGCTGGATGTCCCGGCCGCGGCGGCCGAGAACTCCGTGCGGATCTTCTCGCTCAGGGTGGCAGCGGCCGATCGCGTCGCGACGATCCTGCGCGACGTTTTCCGCGGCCAGGTGCAGTCGGGTGCGCTCCAGCCGCAGGACGAGCTGGTCATCACCTCCGACCTGCGGACCAACGCGATTGTTGTCTCAACCAGTGCGAGATCGTTCGCGATTGTGGAGAAGCTGGTCGCGCAGCTGGACTCGGACGCGACCGGGCCGACCGTCGGGCTGACGGTGATCCCCGTTCCGACGGGCGATGTCACGCAGCTTGCGCCGAAGGTTGAAAGGTTGATGCGTGACCGCGTCGAGGCGCAACGCCGCGGCGGCGGGATCGCCAACCCCAGCGACACACTGAGCGTGCAGCCGGATGTCGCCAGCCGCTCGCTCATTGTTGCGGCGAGTGAAGAGAATGTGCAGATCATCCGCGGGCTGGTCGAAGAGCTCGTCAAGGGCGGCGAGGCGGTGAGCGGTGAGCAGACCGTCGATGTGCTGCCGGTCCGCACGGCTCGCGTCGAAGACATCGCCCAGGCGATCCAGACACTTTATGTTGAGAAGCAGAACCAGGAGCGTGGGGCGGACTCGGTTCGTGTGACGCCGGACCTGCGGGCCAGCGCGATCATCGTCCGCGGCACGCCGGCCGACGTGGAAGCGCTCCGCAAGCTGGTCGAGCGGTTGGACAACGCGTCGGTCGCCGCGGTAACGGAGATCAAGCGGATCGAGCTGCTCAAGGCCGATGCGGGCGAGGTCGTCCGCCTGCTGCAGAACGTGCTCGCGGGCCGTCCGATCGCGGGCACGGGCGTCGTTGGGGCGAGGAAGGCGCAGGTGCTGCGGTTCTTGCGGTCGCAGACCGCGGAGGAACTCGCCGCTGGCGGCGTCGTTGCGCCGACGGAGGCCGAGATCTCCGGCGCGATCCAGGAGCAAGTGACCCTGACGGCCGAGCTGCGGACCAACTCGATCGTCGCCGTCGCGCCCGCTCGGCTGATGGTGCTGATCGAGTCGCTCGTCGCAGACCTGGATTCGACCGTTGCCGGCTCGCGGACGATCAAGGTCTTCCGACTGGTGAACGCCGACGCACGGGCGATGGCCGAAGTGCTGCGCGAGCTGTTCAACCTCCGCCAGAACGGCTCGACGCTCGTGCTTGTCCCGGGGAGGATCGACGACAGCGATGTCGCGATCGCCCCGACCGAGGAATCGCTCTTCCCGACATCGGACGAACGCCAGCAGCTGGCGATCACCATCGACGCCCGTACAAACTCGCTGCTCGTCTCCGGCACGCCGGAGTACCTGAGCAGGGTCGAGGAGGTTGTCAACGAGCTCGACGGGATCGAGGCCAACGAGCGCGAGCAGCTCGTGTTCGAGCTGCGCAACGCGAAGGCGGCGGACGTTGCGACGACGCTGCGGGAGTACTTCCAGGAGCAGGCATCCCAGGCGCGCGAGATCCTCGGCGCCGACCGCACCGGCTCGCTGCTTCGGTTGCTGGAGCGAGAGGTGACGGTTCAGGGGGATACGCCGAGCAACCGGCTGGTCGTCGGTGTCTCGCCGCAGTACCGCGAGACGGTGGAGCGGCTGGTGCAGGAGCTCGACTCGACCCCGCCGCAGGTGATGATCCAGGTCTTGCTCGCCGAGGTCACGATCGACTCGGAGGAAACCTGGGGGATGGACATCTCCGTCGGCCCGTTCGGCGGTGAGGCCTACGGCGTGCGGTCCCTCGGCGCGGGTGCCAGCGTCATCACGGCGCTCGGCGTGCCGAACCTGTCGGTGTCGAGCTCGGACTTCGAGCTGCTCATCCGTGCTCTCGAGGCGCAGGGGCGGCTCGAGGTGCTCAGCCGCCCCCAGATCCTCGTGAACAACAACGAGCTCGCGAGGATCCAGGTCGGCGAGAACATCGCGATCGTCGAGTCGGTCGAACGCCGCGACAACGGCAACACCCTCGCGAACGTGACGCGCGAGGACGTGGGCATCATCCTGAACGTCACGCCGACGATCAGCGCCGACGGGTTCGTCCGCATGGATATCACCCCGACGATCTCGAACCTCTCGGC
>JAEYNG010000306.1 GCA_023412695.1 Planctomycetota bacterium
GTGTACGCGTGCGTGCGCGACTTCCTGCATCCTTTGCCCGGGTGGAAGTGGCCGGGGGGATTCACGTTCCGCGGCACGCAGGAGATCTGGCCGTATGTTTCGAACGTCGCAGACGCGCTGCTGCTGATCGGGATCGGGATCCTGCTCGTGTTCCTGTGGCGGAAGGACCGCGCGTAGGTCAGCGGGCGGCGGCGGGTTCCGCTGCGGCCGTTGCGTTGGCCTTGGTCAGGATGCCGTCCATCATGCCGCGGACCTCGGTGGCCATACGGGTGTTGGGGAACTCGGCGATGATGCGCCGCCCGATGGCCGCGGCGACGGGCCAGCGGCGGTCGCGGACGGCGATCTTGAACTGTGCCCCGAGGTTCTCGCGGGCCTTGCCGATTACGCCGCGTGCGACCTCGCGGAACTCTTCTGCCTCCCGCTCGGTGAGGTAGTTGTCGAGTTCCTTCAGGAGGGACATAGCCTCCTCGATGCGGCTCTGGTCAGCGGCGTCGAGGAAGCGGCGCTCGAGGTCTTCCTTGTAGACGGCGCGGGCCTGGGTGACGCGCTCGCGCAGGCGTTCGACCTTGGGCGATTCAGGAAACAGGCGTTGGATGCGGCCGGCTTCCTGCAGGGCTGCGTCCCAGCGGCGCTGGACAATCAGGCCGTCGAGGTGCGCGACGGCCTCGCGGACGCGGCGCTCCTGCATCTCGGCGCGGGCGGCCTCGATGCGGCCGCGGAACTCCTCGGCGTCGGCGAGGTAGCCAAAGCGGTCGGCGAGTTCGCGGCACAGGACAATCGCGGCGTCCCAGTTCTGATTCTGGATGTCTTCCTCGATGGCGCGGCAGAGCAGGTCGCGCTCGACGCGCCGGTTGAGGACGCGCCGGGCGTCGTCGGAGAGCGAAGACTGCTCGTGGAGCAGGCGGACAGAGTCGGCGATCGAGGCAAGGGACTGGCCAAGGTGCTGCTCGCCGGCGTTCGCGCGGCGGAGGAGCATCCAGGCAAGCGGGGCCTGTGTCAGGAAGAGGAAGAGTCCGATGTAGCCCGCGACGCGGACCTCGACCGAGCTGACGAACCCGAGCCGGCCCGCACCGGCGATGATGAGGCCGATGCTCGCGACGAGCACGAGGGTGTAAGCGGCGATGATGAGAGCGGTCAGGAGGACGCGGGAAGAGCCCGCGGGGGACGCGGACCGGACGCTCGACTGGGAATGGAGATTGTCCATGGGTTGATCCTCGTAGAAGACAGGAGTCTGTATCGGGCCGTCGCCGGGGGCGACCGAACCCGCTACCACGGAGCTTTCACTATTATTGGCCAATGTCCACCCCCGCTGCCCAAACCGAGACCGCACCTGTCAAACGCAGAGTCAAGGGGATTTCCCTTGGTCCGTTTGATACGAACTGCTATATCGTGACCGCCGCGGATACCAAGGACTGCTGGATCATCGATCCAGGGTTCGAGCCGGGCGAGGCGGTTCAATACGTGCAGGGGGAGCGGCTGCAACCGGCAGCGGTGATCCTCACGCACGCGCACCTGGATCACGTCGCGGGGCTGGCGGAGGTGCTGGGGGCGTTCCCGGGGATCCCCGTATTGGGGCACGAGTCGGAGCGGGACTGGCCGGGGACGCCGGAGCTGAACCTTTCGGCGCAATACGGGATACCGATCGTCGCGCCAGGCGCGACACGGTTTATCGGGGAGGGAGAAACACTGCGGCTCGGCGAGGACGCGTGGCGCGTGCTGCATACGCCGGGGCATTCGCCGGGAAGCCTCGCGTTTGTGAATGACGTCTCGGGCGAGGCCGTCGTCGGCGACACGCTGTTTGCCGGGAGCATCGGGCGTACGGATTTCCCGCGTGCGAGCTTCGCGGAGCTCGAGCGATCCATCCGCGAGAAGCTGTACACGCTTCCGGACTCCACGGTCGTGTACCCCGGGCATGGCCCGGCGACGACAATCGGGCGCGAGAAACGTGGCAACCCGTTCGTTCGCCCGTAGGCGGCTTTCGCGCATGAAAACGTCCGGCGAGGGGCCGGGCGTCGCGAGATCAGGACTTGTTTGATGTCACTCCGTCGCGCTGCTGTGGCCCGCCAGCGGCCGGCCGGTGTTGCGGGCCGGCGCGTTGAGCGCGCTCAGGAGCGATTTGGCGGCCTTGCTCTGCGGGTCGCGGCGGAGGGCCTCCTCGATGGCGAGGGTGGCCTCTTCGCGCCGGCCGAGGTCCTGCAGGACCATGGCCGCGAGCACGCAGGGCGAGGCGTCGGTCTCGGTTCGGCCGACGGCTTCCTCGAGTGCGCTGAGGGCCTGCTCGTTGTCGCCGTCGAGGCGAGAGAGGAGGGCACGGAGCATCCAGCCCTCGAAACGGTCGGGCGCGAGCGAGAGCACGCGCTGGCTGGAGGTCCGGAGGTTGGCCTTGTCCTTGAGCTTGGCGGAAACGTTCCCGAGATCGATCCACGCGCGGACGTCGCGGGAGCCCTCGGCCTGTGAGGTCAGGTCGAGCAGCTCGGTGCGGGCCTCGACGGAGCGATTGAGGGCGATGAGGCAGGTGGCCTTCATGTGCTGAAGGTCGCGGCGCTCGCCCTTGGTGCTCTTGGCGAGCATCCGGGTGATGTGGTACTCGGCCTCGCCGAACTGTCCGCACGCCATGTGCGCGCGGATGAGGTCCTCGATGATGCCGTTGTCGTCGGGCGCGAGGGTAAGAGCCTCGTTGAAAAGCTGTGCGCCGAGCTTCGCATCGCCGCGGAGCATCGCCACGTGCCCGAGGGCCTGGCGCACGGCGGGGTTGTAGCGGAACTGCTCCTTGCCGCTGGTGAGCATGGACTCGGCCTCGTCGAGCTTGCCCATGACGAGGTTCATCTCGGCGGCGGCGACGAGGTACTGCGGGTTGGAGGGGTCGAGCTCGGCGGCCTTGAGGTATCGCTCGAGGGCGACCTGCGGCTCGTTGATGCGTTCGTGGATGATGCCGAGGTAGTACTGCGCGTCGAAGCTCTCGGCGTCGAGCGTCTCGGCCTCGAGGAACGATTCGCGGGCCTGCTCGATGCGGCCCTTCTCCATCAGGATGCGGCCGCGGAGCACGTGGGACTTGGCGACCTTCGGGTTCAGCGTGAGCGACTTATCGATGGTGCGCATCGCCTTGTCGAGGTCGCCGGCGAGGAACTGCTGGTGGGCCATCTGGTACTCGGTGCCGCTCTTGAGCATCGACATCTTCTCGTTCGCGGCCGCGATGTGCGCCCGGGTGTAGGTGCCGTGCCCGCCGCACCCGGCGAGGGTCCCGGCAACAGCGGCGAGGGCGAGGAAGGTCAGGCGGGCGGTGCGAACGGTCTTCATGGCGTGTTCTCCGGATGTTCCGAGAAGTCGTTGATCAAGGCCAGAAAGAAGGGGCGCCGGTGTCCCGACGCCCCTTCGGGTTTGATTACTTGTTGCTGTTCGCGTCGGTATCGACGCCGGTGGTCTGCGTCGTGCCGAGGTTGTTCATGAAGGCGTCCATCTCCTCGGAGGTGAAGCCGAACCACGCGGCCCAGCCGGCCTGATCGAAGCCCGAGCGGCCCGACTGCGTGTTGGTGGCCATCGGGGCCGACGGGGTGAGCGGCTTGTCCGCGGCGTCGAAGCCGGCGGCCCAGAGCTCGCCCGTCGCGGCGTTGTAGATCCAGCCGTAGTCGTTTTGGAACTTCGTGTCGGGGCCCGTGCCGGCCACGATCTTGCGGGCGTTCTCGCCGCCGACGTACTCGTTCATCGGGACCTTGGTGACAAGGTTCATGTCAAAGAGCGGCTGCCAGCCATCGTGGCCGCCGACGCCGAGCTTCGGGACCTCGCCGTTCCGCATGACCGTGTAGATCTCGATCTGGCTGCGGAGGGTGGAGAGCGAGGTCTGGGTCATCGCGGCGTCGGCTTCCTTCTCGACGACGGTCGCGACAAGGGTGCGCGGGGCGGCCTCGGGCGTCGCCATCGCGTCCTGGGTCGAAGGGGCGGGGGCCGCGGCGGTGGCCGGTGCCGCGGCCTGGGCGTTGTCAGAAGCCGGAGCCGTCGGGTTCATGCTCGACGGGGAACCGATCTTCTCCTTGGGGAGTTTGCGGTGGTTCCACGGGGTGCCGTAC
>JAEYNG010000359.1 GCA_023412695.1 Planctomycetota bacterium
CCTCAGATCAGGCGTGGCCAGTGCCACGGCGAGTCAAAGGGGAGTAGCGAGTGAGTTGTGCCACCCGCCGGCTTATGGCGATCCAAGCAACTCGAACAGGCGCATCAGCAGTGCTTGGCGACGTTCAAGACGAGTTTCACGTTCGATCAGCCTTCCGATCGCCCAAGCAGAGTGCGTCTGAAGCCCGATCGGAGCAGACCAAGCAAGGTACTCCAACTCTTCCAGCTCAAGTTGCTGAATTCTCTGTTCCGCTTGAAGCTCATTCTCGGATTCTGCCATCCAGCGTGCTCGATTCGCATCAATCACGTCGAGAAGCTCCCGCGAAGTCCTGACAGCACCATCGGCATCAGAAGCTGTCGCAAGCGCGCGCCGCAACTCGCTACCTACATCCAATATACCATCGTGCCTGCGGTACTCTAGGTTTGCCCATAACACGGACAACCCCGCGGCCAACTCGCTTCCACCGTTCGGAAATCGCCGTTTGAGTTGCGAGAACTCAGTGTCCAACCGGCGACCATCTGTGACACCCCAACTTGGATACTCCTCGAGAAGTGCGCGGATTGCTTCGACGGCCCCTAGCTGATCGCCGGTCTGCTCAAGCAGCGAAGCGCGACGAACAATAGCAGATGCAACCACATCTTGATTGAATCGATCGCGATCCGTAACAGCGATGCGCTCAATGACGGCAAGCTCGCCAACTCGATCACCCGCGATCCGGCGACAGTGAGCGGCGACGTAGATCGCTGACAGGTACGATGCATCAAATCGCTTGAACTCGGAAGTGGAATCTGCCAAATCAAGCACATTCGAAACCACAACCCAAGCTTCATCAGCGAGTCCGTCCGCAAGCAGGTACTGTGCTTTCATGCGCAGCCCCGCGAATCGATCCAAGTCAGTCTCGGGCTGAGTCAAAAGCTCGTCAATCGCTTGAACCGCAACTCCGGGGGTCCCCTCGCGGGCCAGTGTGGCTGCCGCCAATCGGTATTGGTCTCCAAATCCCGCCTCGCCAACCTCGCGCATGCGTCGAGCCATTTGCAAGGCGGCACGTCCGCGTGTCTCTTCCTCGGCATGGCCCGGTGGAGTTGCGTTAGCGGAACTTGCCACAGCGGGCATCGTGTATACTAAGCATGCACACGCCGTTGCCAGCGTCATGATTATGTGTCGCATAAACTGTCTCCAGCTTTTAGAAGCAGTTCAACGCATGCACTCATTGCGAACCATAACAACCGCAGCAGGGTTGCCAGCCTGGAGGCAAGTTGCCGTCGCATGGCGACGGCAATGCTGGTTCAGTGCAGCACGGCTCGTTATAGGGTCCGGTCCATCCCGGCGGGATACCTCCGGCACCGCATGGGTACGGTGTGTGTTGGACTGTGATCTCCTCCACATTCATGGCGTCGCCCTTTGCCCACGTTGTAACGCCGCACTCGGTTCTGACATGGAAAACCATGCCATTCGTGAACTGGCATTCCCAGTAATCCGCAACAAGCGCCACGTCCGTATAACCATAAACACGAGCTTCGGTCCATACGTCTCGTGCCTTGTGAGTCCAGCAATCGCTTAGGTGGGGAGTGATCGCCACTCCCTGCGTGTAAGCGTAACAGTATTGCAGTTGGCCATTGAATGCGTTTGCAACTTGGAGCGTGCCAAGTAGGCGCACGACCAGATCGAGGCCTACCTGCCCACCGTGTGTGGTTGTCGTAGTAAGTGAGACGGTCCAGCAGGTTTGGTCAGTTACGGAATAATTGCACTCTGTATGATTGCAATTGTGTGGCCGCTCCCCACAAGGATACCACTCGCAGTAGCATGGTTGCGAGACGCACCACGGACCCTGTCGCGTCGTTCGTTTGATGGAGCTCGTCCATTCCTTAACGATGACATCGTAATCTCTGCCAACTTGCTGCCATGCCACACATTGGTTGCTTGGAGCAGGCGGAGTACATGGGGGCGGTGCAAACAAAGCTACCGATACCATCGCCAGAGCAGTAAACATGGTTTTCTCCACGGCAATGCCAGGATCGTTCCAGCCTACTACGGGACGCTGATGGTGTCAAATGGAGTTGTGTCGAGACAACGGACAGGTGCATCCTCATGGCTGTATCGACGGGGTAGGTAGGTCAGGAATGTGGTCTATCCGGGTGCAGCGGATGCGTATTGAGCCCGGATGACTATAACTCCGCGTTGGACGTTCTCATTGCTTCAGCCGCACCTGTACTGCGCCGGCATCGTTCTGCACGGCTTCGAGGAACGTGACGCCGGGGGAGAGGTCCATGGTGAAGGGGCGCGAGGCGTTGGGCATGGAATCGACGGAGACGAAGACGGAGCCGGCCTTGTCGGAGGCGCGGACGGGGCCGATGAAGCTTCGGTCGCCGGGGCCGAGGCGCTTGTTGGCGGTGACGACGGCCTTCTCGCCGATGCCGTGGGCGCGGGTGACGAGCTGGACGAAGACGGGGTTGGGCGTGCGGTTGGTGATGTCCGCGGCGTAGTCGGCCTGGCAGCCGGCGAGCGCGGCGAGTGCAAGGACACCGCCGGCGAAGATGGAGAGGGACCGAAGAGCGAGCATGACAGCCTCCGTTGGTTGTTAGTGCAGCCTTACAT
>JAEYNG010000413.1 GCA_023412695.1 Planctomycetota bacterium
ACCGAGACGGGCTTCGTCCACGAGAGCCACCCCCAGTCGGGGCCGTAGACCGCGCCGAAGTCGAAGGCGACCTCCGCCTGAACGACCGGATAGACGCTCCAGACCGGGTGCACCACCTCGTAGACCCACGCCCCCGCCCGGCCCGGGCCCTTGGCCGTGAAGCCCCAGTTGTGCTCCTTGATCCAGTGGTCCAGCGACGAGGGGTCCGGCCGCAGCGATGGCTTGTCCGCGACGATCCGGACCGTCTGCGGCCCGACCCGCGGCCACGTCAGCGTGTACCGCGCCTCGATCGTGCTGGGGGTCTGGGTGATCCGCGTCTCGATCGGCGCGCACACGTACGGCTCGTTGTACAGCCTCCTCGCGATCGCTGCGATGACCGCACGGGGCACGATCTCGCGGATGAACATGACCCCCCGGTGCCCGGCCTGCCGCACGTAGAACCGCAGGTTGATCTCGGGGAAGTTGGTGAACATGGGCCAGCGCACGCCCATGACCCGGGTCGAGAGGAACTCGAAGGCCACCAGCGAGACCAGCGCGGTGTGCCCGGGCGGCGCGCCGTACTGCTCCAGGTCGTGCCGCTTGTCGAGCACGATGTCCGCGCCCGCGGGGACGTGCGCGGCGAGCACCTGCGGCGGGACCGCGTACGTCACGATCGCGAGATTCGCCCATCGGGCGGTGAGGAACGGCCGCGCCATCGGGCGAGGATACGTGCACCGAAGAGTTCGGTCCGGCCGCGCCGTACCATTGCCGCGACGGTAAGGAGGCAGGCGATGGACGCACTGAAGACGATTCTCGCGGCGGTGGACTTTGGACGCGCATCCGAGGCCGCGCTTGCGCAGGCCGTCCGGATGGCGAAGTGGAACCGGGCCAAGGTCCACGCCCTGCACGTCGTCGATACCGGCGTCGTGATCGAGGCGGAGGAGATGCTGAGCATTCTGCGGGAACAGATCCAGCGATCGCTCGAGGACGAGGCGAAGGAGCGGTGGAGTCGCTTCGCGGCGAGCCGGGCGGGGTGCGAGGATTGCGCGTTCGAGGTCGCGGTGAACAACCCGCGCCACGCCGTGCTCGGGCTCGCGCGATCGTTGAGCGCCGACCTGCTCGTGATGGGCGTCCGCGCCGACGACGAGGGCGGCAAGGGCCCCGGGCCGCTCGCCGTGGCGTGCACGGAGAACGCCCCGTGCCCGGTGCTGCTGACGATCGAGGGGCAGTCCGCTGCATTCCGCTGCGTGGTCACCGGCACCGATTTCTCCCAGACCTCCATCCGCGCACTGATCGCCGGCGGACGGGTCGCGCTGCAGGACGGCGCGGCGCTGCACGTCGTGCACGTTGTGCGGCCCCAGGCGTTGCGCGCGTTGAGCGCGGCGAAGCAGGCCGAGGCGATCGCCTCGCTCCGCGACCGCGTCGAGGCCGAGTGCGCCAAGCTCGGCGACGTGCTCGGGTACCTGCGGCCGCGGATCGAGGTGATCGAACACGCCAGCCACGGCCGCGGACTGGTGGAGTATGCTCGCAACGTGAACGCGGACCTGATCGCGTTGGGAACGCGCGGGCGCACCAACATGCGCGAGGTGCTGCTGGGTTCGACGGCGGAGCGAGTGGTCCGCTCGGCCGGGCGGAGCGTGCTGACGATCCCGGCGGTCTGAACGCCGCGGCGACGGAGTCACAGCACGCGTGAGCAAGCCCCTGGTCATCCAGACCGAGCACCTTGACGCCGACGCGGGCGTGTGGCTGCGCGAGCGTTGCCGCGTCGAGGTCTGCCCGTCGGACGACCCTCGCTTCGACGCGCTCCTGCCCGAGGCCGATGCGCTGCTCATCCGGACGTATACGAAGGTCAATTCATCCGTGCTCGCGCGTGCGCCAAAGCTCAGGGTCGTCGCGCGTGCCGGCGTCGGCCTCGACAACGTGGACATCCCCGCGTGCACGGCCCGGGGCGTGCGGGTCGTTTCCACGCCGGGGGCGAACACCCGGGCCGTCGTCGAACTCGCCTTCGCGATGATCTTCGATGTGCTTCGGCCGCGGGTGTTCCTCGACCGCGCCATCGACGAGACGCGCTGGAAGGAGCTGCGCAAGGAGCTCCAGGCCCCGCGCCAACTCGCGGGGATGACGCTCGGCATCCTCGGCTTGGGCAAGGTCGGCTCCGCAATGGCCCGCCTCGGCGCGGCGTTCGACATGCACGTGATTTACCACGACGTGCGCGAGATCGAGCCAGGCCAGCGGTTCGGCGCGCAGCCCGTCTCGCGCAACGACCTCTTCAAGCACGCGGACGTCCTGAGCTCACACGTCGATGCGCGGCCCGAGAACAGGCTCATCATCGGCGAGCGCGAGCTGGGCATGTGCAAGCGCAACGTCATCCTCGTCAACACCTCGCGCGGGTTCATCATGGACAACCACGCCCTGCGGGCATTCCTTGTCGCCCACCCCGGGGCGTGCGCGCTGCTCGATGTTCACGAGCCCGAGCCGATCGAAAGCGACTACCCGCTGCTCGGCGTCGCCAACGCGCACCTCACGCCGCACATCGGCGCGGCGACGGCGGACGCCAACCGCAACATGTCGTGGGTCGTGCGCGACCTCTGGCGGGTGCTCAGCGGCGAAGAGCCGGAGTGGCCGGCGAACGAGCGGATGTAAGCGGATGCAAAGACCGTACACAGAGGTCGCGGAGGCAGACACAGAGGGCACGGAGAGAGGCGGGGATGCAGTCTCGCGCAGAGCCACGGAGAGATCGGGAGCCATCGGCCGAAGATCCGCGCAGGTCAGAGGGACAGAAGGCCGCCACAGATCAACCCAGATGAACTAGGTGGAAGCAGGGATCGCAGATCAGAAGAGGCGGATCATTGATCACGCTCGCTGAAATCGCGGATAAGACCCTTTTGCCGGAAGGCCCGATGACGGCGGCAATCGCGATTGGTGTGCTCAGTCTCATGCTCGGCGTGCTGCTATCCGTATTCGCGCGACGCGCTCGATGGCTGGCCTTCGTTCCGGCCGCGATCTTCATCTGCATATGGCACCTCGAATGGACTGAGTTTGGCCCACACATCGTGCGGGAGTTTGGCCGACACTTCATGCCGTGGCTGTATGGTTCAACACTGGCACTCCAACTGCCCGCTCTGTTGGTTGTCGCTGTCTGGCCGCGTCGTTGGTCCAAAGGTCGTGTGTACGCCGTTGGATGCACCGCCTGCGGGTATGACATGCGCGGGTTGAGCGCCATGTCCTGCCCGGAATGCGGCGGCTACTGATCCGCACTCGTCGCGGCGTGCCTCTCTCTGCGTCTCCGCGGCTCTGCGCGAGGCTGTTCGCAGCGGCCCCGTGAGAGCTTGATGGTCAACCGCCTACGCTCCCGCCATGAGCCGAAAGGTGCCGGAAGTACGCGTCATCAGCATTGGCACGCTCAGCGCCAACCCCCTCTGGGACGAGCGCGGCAACATGCGGACGGCCCACGCCACCACCACGCTGATCCGCTCCGGGGACCGCGTCGTCCTCGTCGACCCCGGCCTGCCCGACCGCGCCATCGCCGCGCGACTCTTCGAACGCGCCGGCCTCAAGCCCGAGGCCGTCACCCACGTCTTCCTCACGTGCTTCCGGCCCGATGTCTTCCGCGGCATCCTCGCGTTTGAGAAGGCCAAGTGGTGGATCAGCCAGGACGAGCGCGAGCAGGTCGGCGTGCCGCTGGTCGGCAAGCTCCAGGAGGCCGCGCAGGCCGGCGACGCCGAGCTGAAGGCCGCGCTCGAGCTCGACGTCGGGATCCTGAAGCGGTGCGAGGCCGCGCCCGACGAGCTCGCCCCGCACGTGTCGATGTTCCCGCTCCACGGCGTGACGCCCGGCCTGACCGGCGTCATCGTCGCGATGCCCGGCTCCGGCGGCGCGGGCGCAACGGTCCTCATCGCCGGCGACGCCGTGCCGACGGTCGAGCACCTCGAGCGCGGGCAGGTCCTCTCGCCCGCGGCGGATGTCGTGCAGGCCAAGGAGTCCTTCGCCGAGGCCGTCGAGATCGCCGACATCATCGTCCCCGGCCGGGACAACATCGTGCTGAACCCGATGAAGGGCCGACGCTAGTCCGACCTCAGTCGTGGCGCTCGAGGTAGCACTCGACGAACATCGACATGTCCGCCTCGTTGGTGACGCCGTCGTGGTCGAAGTCGCCGACGCCCGCAAACCACGACGCGAGGAACGCGGTGAGGTCGCCCAGCGAGACATCCCCGTCGTGGTTCCAGTCGCACCCGGCGACATCACCCTGGCATGCCCCGGCCCAGCACGAGCCGCCCGGCATCCACCAGCCGCCGGTGGCCGCGCAATCCGCCTGTGACATCGTGGCGCAGATGTTCGTATCCCCGACACAGCACGCGCCAATACCCGCCGAGCAAGTGAACTCTTCGCAGGAGCTTCCGACGCCCATGAACAGGCCGTTCTGGTCGAAGCACTGCACGCGTGTCGCGATCACGCACCCGCCGGACGCCAGGCAGCATGCCCCGCTCCCCGACTCGGGCAGGCAGATGTGCGTGACGCAGTTCGACCCCTCGCCCATGTGCGTGCCGGCGCGCAGCAGGCAGTCGAGCACCGAGAGCTGCTCGCAGTCGCCGCTGGGCAGGCAGCACGCGCCGATCGGCCCGGTCCGTCCGTCATAGGGACACGTAAAGCTCGTGCACGGCACGCTCGGGCCCTGGAAGTCGCCGTTGAGGCTGATGCAGTCCGAGCGCGTCGTGGCGATGCACACGCCGGCCGCGCCGCAGCACGCCCCGGTCAGGCTCTCGCACGCCGCGACGGCGCAGCCGAAGTTGCCGCGGAACACGCCGCCGAGCCCGATGCAGTCCGTTCCGCTGGTGATCGCGCAGCCGCCGGTCGGCAGGCAGCACGCGCCTTCTGACGGCTGGCAGGCCGGCGGGTCGCACGTCGTGCCCTCGGGCTGCGGCGTGCCGCCCGCACCCGCGCACTTTGAGAGCGTCGCGAGGAAGCAGCTCCCGTCGTCGAGGCAGCACGGCCGCGGCGATCCGCCCCGGACGACATTCACGCACGCGCCGTTGCCGCACGTCGTGCCGGAACCCAGGAACGTGCCGCCGCTCATCCCGCACCCTTCTTCGTTCATCACGATGCACCCGCCCTGCGGCAGGCAGCACGCGCCGTTGACGCGTCCCGGGTCGCACAACCGCGGCCGGCACACACGCCCCTCATTGAAGAACGTGCCGCCGAGGGCCTCGCAATCCGAGCGCGTGCGGATGATGCAGTTGCCGAACGTCAGGCAGCACGCGCCGATCTCGCGTGTGCGCATCTCGTCGCGGCAGTTGGCGACCGAGCCGCACGCCACGTCGGGCCCGCAGAACACCCCGCCGCGGCGGTTGCAGGCCGCGCGAGCGATCACCACGCACCGGCCCCCCGCCAGGCAGCAGGCCCCGACCACCCGCGGCCGGCAGGTGACGGTGTCGCACGACTCCTGCGCGGGCTTGAACGCCCCCGCCTGTGCGCGGCACTCGGCACGCGAGGTTACGACGCACGAGCCGTCGGGCAGGCAGCAGGCCCGGATCACCTGGGCCTTCGCCACGCCGGCCAGCGACAGCGCCACGAGAACTCCGTACATCAGCCGAATGATCATGCGTGCAAGTCCGATCTGGGGAAGAGGATCCCTTGTGATCGGATACGAGGCCGGGGCGGTCGGCTTGCGCGCGACTCGGCCGGCCGGTGCGGAATTGCGCAAGTTGCGGTCGGCTCGGCGCGCGTCCGTGCCTCAGACCGGTCGGCGGCGGAAGAACACGAAGTCCGTGATGGCGGGCTTCGTGCCCGTCGCGGCGATGAGCGAGGCGATCTGCCCGCGGTGGTACGACGAGTGGTTCACGACATGCGTCAGGATGTCGCGGACATCGGTGTCGTAGCCCTTGCCCTCGGTCGAGGTGTAGCGCGCGGTGCGGGCCAGCTCACGCGCATCCAGGCGAGACATGTAGTCGAGCCAGGCGCGGTCCATCGCCGCCGCCTCGGCGTGGGCCTGCTCAAGCGGCCAGATCGGGAACAGCCCGTCCGCCGGCGCATCGACCTTCTCGCCCAGACGCACCAGCCACGTCCGCCGCGCCGCCTGCACATGGCACCAGATCGCCACCGCCCGCTCATACGGCGCGGCGAGCGCGGCAAGGCCGCTGGCCTCGATGCCCGCGCGGGCACGCGTGAGGCTGTCGTGGACGAGCGGCGTGCAACCGAACTCGTACTCGTAGAGGCCGCGGAAGTGGGCGATGAGCATGTCCATGCGTCGGGTCCTTTGCCGGGATTGTTGCCCGATGGACCGAGGCCCGGCGGATGTCGTGGCGGAGGCGGGAGCTACCCTCAGGCCGTGAACGAAGCGCGAGCGATGCTGGACCTTGCGGCGCGGTGCGCAATGCGCAGCGCGGGAGACGTCGAGCCGAACCCGATGGTCGGCTGCGTGCTCGTGCGCGACGGGCGCGTCATCGGCATCGGCCACCACAAGCGCTTCGGCGGGCTGCACGCCGAGGCCGAGGCGCTGGCCGACTGCGCCCGTCGAGGCGACACCGCCGCGGGCGCGACGGCCTTTGTCACGCTCGAGCCATGCTCGCACTTTGGCAAACAGCCGCCGTGCTGCGATGCGCTCATCCGCGAGCGCGTCGCGCGGGTGGTGTGCGCGCGGCCGGACCCGAACCCGGTCTCGGGCGGCGGGGCCGAACGCCTTCGCGACGCGGGGATCCCGTGCGAGTTCACGGGCGAGAGCAGGCTCGCGGTCCGCGTGAGCGAGCCCTTCTGCAAGCGCATCGCCACCGGACTGCCTTGGGTGATCGTCAAGTGGGCCCAGACCATCGACGGCCGGCTCGCCACCCGCGCAGGCGAGAGCCAGTGGATCTCCGGCGTGGCGTCGCGGCGCGAGGTCCACCGCCTGCGCGCACGCGTCGATTGCGTGCTCACCGCGATCGGCACCGTGCTCGCCGACAACCCGCGATTGACCGCCCGCGGCGTGTCGCGGCTGCGGCGCGTGGCGCGGCGCGTCGTGATCGACCCGCGACTCGAACTGCCGCGCGAGGCCGCACTGCTCCAGACCCTGCAACAGGCCCCGCTCACGCTTGCGACGACGAGCAGTGCGATCATCGTTCGCGCCGACCGGGCACGTGAACTGGCGGCGATGGGCGTCGAGTTGTTGGCTGCCGACGCCGCGGGCGAGGGAGACGACGAGGTGGATATCCGCCGCGTGCTGCAAGAGCTCGCGACGCGCCGCGATGCGACCAACGTGCTCGTCGAGCCCGGGCCGCGGCTGCTGGGCCGGCTGATCGAGCAGGACCTCGCCGACGAGCTGCGGGTCTACGTCGGCGGCATGGTGCTGGCCGATGAGCTCGCCGCCCCCGCCGCGACCGGTCGGGCCATCATGAGGCTCGGCGATGCCCGCCGCTACGAGCTGGTTCGTGCGCGGCCGCTGGGCGGGGACGTGCGGATGGAGTATCGCCGGGCGGGCAAGGGCGTGTAGAGTTCGGCATGAAGCCGACGAAGCGAGCCGCCGCGGGGTTGATCGGAATGTTCATCGGGTGTGCGTGCGCGACCGCGCAGGTGCTGCCGCCGGTGCCGCCCGCCGCGCCGGCGACACCACCCTACAC
>JAEYNG010000005.1 GCA_023412695.1 Planctomycetota bacterium
CACCACCTCATACCCGGCCCCCTGCTCCAGCGGACGCGACTCGATCAGCACGCGTCGCGGCACCTCGCCCAGCACAAGGCCCGACTTCTCCCCGCTCGACACATACCCGCGCACATAGTCGTCCGGCGTCCAGTTCGCGACCGGGTTGAACCCCGCGCTGTTCGCCGCGGGCTGGTTGATCGGCAGCCGCACGCCGCCGACGAACGCCAGCCCGAGGCACGCCGCCACCGCCCACCCCGCCCACGCGCCGATGTTCGACAGCCGCGACTGATGCTGCGGCGCGTGCGATGCGCCGGCCCGCACCGGCAGGAACACCGTGTCCGCCGACTGCAGCGCAACGCCCACCGCGACGCACATCGCCGCGTGGTCGCGCTGCGCCTGCGCAAGCTCGCGCCACGCCCACGGGTGACGCTCCGCCAGCTCGTTGAACGCCGCCCAATCCTCCGCCCGCGCCTCGGCGTCGGCGATGCGGCTGACGAGCATGTCCACCCGGTCCCGCGTCGCGATGTCCAGGTTGTCCGGGGCGTTGTTCATGGCAATCTCCAAATCATGCGGCGAGGCACACGTCTTCGAATCAACCGTTCCGCGAAGCGAATCCCCGCTCACGCCTCCGCCGCGACCATCCCGATCCCGGCCGACTCTGCTTTCTCACGAAGCATCCGCCGCGCGCGGGCGATGCGTGTCTCGATCGTCGTGTCGGGGAGGCCCATCGCCTCGCCGATCTCCTTGTAGCTCATCCCCTGCACGCACTTGAGCAGCAGGGGCTCGCGATACCCGTCCGGCAGTTCCTTGGCGAGCTCCATGAGCCGCCTCCCCTCCTCGACCAGCGGCGTCGCCGCCGCGTCGTCCCGCTGCTGCTCGCCGTCCCCCGCCCACGTGCCTGCCCAGCCGACGAGCTTCACCCACCCGGCCTTGCGGACCTTCGTCCGCCGGCCGCGCGTCTTGGCGACGCTCAGCGCGATCGCCCGCAGCCACGGGCGGAGCGCCTGCTCGCCGCCGCGGAGCGAGTGGATCTTCGACACGACCAGCGTCGCGACATCCTGCAGGAGATCATCCACCTCCGCCTCCCGCGGCATGTGCGCGAGGAGAATCGCCGCGACCCAGCGGCGGTGGCGAGCCCACAGGTGGCGCAGGGCGTCCTGGTCGCCTTCGACCGCACGCGCAACCAAGGCCTCCGGGTTCGCAAACTCGTCATGTCCCAAGCCACAGTGCTCCGCTGTGAACTGAGATGCGCCCGGTGTCTATTTCCGTCGGCGATGGTGCCCGGTTCGGCGATGGCCGGTTATTTGGACCGAGGAAGGTGTCTGACCTGTGTGCAGAGGCTCTTGGACGTGGGTGTAGGTGGGCGTGAGGGTGGGGTGGTGGGGGGTCAGGTGGTCTGCCAAAGGGTGCGGATCGGGGCCGCGTAGAGCCCCGGCCCGAACGACAGCACCTCATCCCCGGCATAAAGAAGGATGCCCGCGGCGAACTTCTTCCCCGCCGCCTCGGCCAGCGCCCGCAGCCCGGCGAAATCCGCCGCGTCGATCGAGCGCCCGCCCTTCACCTCGATCCCGGCGATGCGACCATCCGCCGCTTCCAGTACCAGGTCCACCTCGCGCCCCGCGTGCGTGCGGAAGTGCAGCAGGTTGATGCGCACGCGGCTCCACCCCGCCTGCTTGCGCAGCTCCATCGCCACAAAGTTCTCGAGCAGCGGGCCGAACAGGTGCGGGTCGTTCGCGAGGCGCTCCGCCGTCACCCCCGCGAGCGATGCAGCGAGCCCCGTATCGGCCAGCAGCGTCTTCGGAGATTTCGAGAGCCGCAGCCCCGCGTTGCTCATCCACGCCGGTGCCGGCACGTACAGGAACACCGCCTCCAGCAGCGTGAGGTAACGCTTGAGCGTCGTCGCCGGGATTGACAGGCTGCGAGACAGGTCCGCGGCGTTCAGCAGCCCGCCCGCGCGCGTCGCCAGCAGCGTGAGCACCGAGGGCAGCGCGGTCAGCCCCTCGACATTCGCCAGGTCGCGTACGTCTCGTTGCAAAACCGTCGTGAAATAGGCTTGAAACCACGCGTTTCGGCGCGCGGCGTCGGTGCGTGCGGCAGCCTCCGGGAAGCCGCCGCGGAGCACGCGCGCAACAATGCCGACCT
Source organism: Planctomycetota bacterium (assembly GCA_023412695.1). Classification (GTDB taxonomy): domain Bacteria; phylum Planctomycetota; class Phycisphaerae; order Phycisphaerales; family UBA1924; genus JAHBXL01. The sequence goes on from JAEYNG010000005.1 coordinate 2,125, forward strand.
TGTCCGGCTGGTGCACGAGCGCGGGCGCGGCGGTGCGAGGCGATGCAAACACCGCGTCGATAAACCCCTCGGGCGCCCCCTCAAGCTCCCCCTGCGACAGCGGCCACAGCGTGATGATCTCCATCCGCCCGGCCAGCGACTCCGAGAGCCGCGGCAGCAGGAGCACGTTCGCCGAGCCCGTCAGCAGAAACCGGCCTGGCGCTCGGTCGCGATCGACCGCGAACTTGATCGCGCGGAACAGCTCCGGCGCGCGCTGGATCTCGTCGATCACCACTGGGCCCCGAAGCCCGGCGATGAACGCGTCCGGGTCCGCGCTCGCCGCCGCGAGCGTCGCGCCGTCATCGAGCGTCAGGTATCGCCGGTGCGAAGGCTCGATCGCCCGCGCCAGCGTGGTCTTGCCGACCTGCCGGGCCCCGTGCAGGAGCACCACGGGCGTATCGGCTAAGGCCGCCTCGACAGCCGGTTGAATCGCGCGGGCGTGCATGGTGGAATTTCGGCCATCCAATGGTGGAATTTCAACCACCAAGTGGTGGAATTTCAACCACCGTCCGCCCCGGCACGGTTGGATGCGGTTCGGGGACGACCCGCGGCCGGGGTACCCTTGCGGTCATGCCCAAGCCGGAACTCAGCGACAAGGTCATGCCGTTCGGCGATCACCTCGAGGAGCTGCGGTCGCGCCTCGCCTTCGCGCTCCTCGGGCTCCTGCCGATCCTGATCATCGCCCTCGCCGTGGGCAAGAAGATCCTCGGCATCCTCTTTAAGCCGGTGTACGAGGCCCTGCTCAAGGGCGACCAGGCCCCCGGCCTCCTCGCCGCGAACCCCTTCGAGGGCTTCTCGGCCTACGTCAAGGTCTCGCTCGTCCTCACGATCATCGTCGGCGCACCCTGGATCATCTACCACCTCTGGCGCTTCGTCGCGCCCGGGCTCTACGCGCACGAGCGCCGCTTCGCCTACCTGCTCGCGCCGCTCAGCGCCGTGCTCACGCTCTTCTCGGGCGTGTTCCTCTATTACCTCATGCTCCCCGTGGTGCTCTTCTTCTTTGTGCAGTTCAACGCCTCGCTCCCCGGCATCGAGGTCACGACCGCGCCGCTCGACCCCGGCGTCACCCTCTCGCCCGTCCCCATCCTCGCCGCCGACCCGGCCGAGCCCGCGCCCGGCACCATGTGGTACAACAGCAAGTTCCACCAGCTCCGCCTGTGCGTGCCCGGCAAGGACGGCGCACCCCTCGTGCTCGGCACCTGGCTCGCGAGCGACTCGCTGGTCACGCAGCAGTACCGCATCGCCGACACGGTCGCCGTCATCCTGAACCTCGCGATCGCGCTGGCGATCGCGTTCCAGATGCCCGTCGTCGTCCTCCTCCTCGGCTGGGCCGGCCTTGTCACGCCCGTGTGGCTGAGCAAGTACCGGCGGCACTCGGTCATGGTCTGCGCGGTGCGCGGCGCGGTGCTCACGCCCGCCGACCCCGTCTCCATGGTCATCCTCGCCATCCCCCTCTACCTC
>JAEYNG010000088.1 GCA_023412695.1 Planctomycetota bacterium
CACGCCTGTGTCCGACACCAAGCCGACGCTCGATCATCCGGTCTTTTCGCTCGTGAAGGAGCAGTTCCCTGGGAAGCGGTTTCGCGGGACGGAGTATCGCGGGCAGAGCACGCTGATCGTCGAGCCGGGTGATGCGCACGAGGTGCTGCGGTTCCTGCGGGACGATGCGCGGACGAAGTACAACTTCCTGTCGGACGTGCTGGGGATCGACTACCTCGGGTATCCGACGAAGGCGATCGGCCGGTTCGCGGTGGTGTACAACCTGATCTCGCACGCGTTCGACGATCGGCTGTTCGTCAAGACATTTATCGACCCGTCGCTGCCGACTGATGGGATCGTCGAGGACCCTGCGCTCTATCTCGACAGTGTGTGCGACCTGTGGCCGGGGGCGGAGTGGCCGGAGCGCGAGGTGTTCGACATGTTCGGGATCCGCTTCCGGAACCACCCGGACCTGCGGCGGATCCTGACGTGGGAGGACTACCCGGGGCACCCGCTGCGGAAGGACTACCCGCTTCGCGGCCGCGGCGAGCGCGAGCAGTACCGGATCGTGGGCCGGACGTCGGCCTGATCGAAATCTGACGGCTGAGGCGCAGGACCGGGGATGCAAGGGACATCCCTCGTGGTATGCTGCGCAGATACCGGGGGAAAGCGCCTCGTGGAGCAGGTCGATGAGTGAGCAGGTCCAGTTCAAGTTCCGGCACGTGGGCGCGAACGGCAACGTCGAGGGGTTCCTGGCCAAGCGCGGGCGGATCGAGGGGGAGACGCTCGAGCTGGGCAGGGAGGCGATCCCGGTCGGGGCGATCATGAAGGTGTTCACGCGGGCCAACCGCGTGATCCTGGTGATCAACACGGGCGCGCCGGAACCGGCCACCATGGCGCTGGAGGTGTACTCGAACCGGCGGCCGCTCGTGTCGGCGCTCAACCGCGCGTGCTCGGTGATGTGGGTGAAGGTCGAGCGTGCGAAGCTTGAGAAGGCGGGACGGGCGCATGAGTTTCGCGCGGAGGTGTGCCCGGTGTGCTCGTGCACGCTCGGGCTCTCGCGCCGTGCGGTGACACCGCAGACCTACTGCGAGTTCTGCGACGCGATCTATCCGACGGGCGCGACGGCGGACACGCTGACCGAAGATCAGCAGTACCGGTGCTGCGACACGTGCGGGCTGTTCGCCAAGCCCAGTTTGTTCACGACGTTCTACTTCTACTTCCTGCTGGTGGTGTTTGGCTGGCGGTACCAGCAGTCGCACCGGTGCAACTCGTGCATGCGGGGCGAGGCGTGGAAGATGCTGCTGATCAACGCTCCGTTCGTCCTCGGGCTGTTCGTCGCGGTGCCGCAGCTCGTGCGGGCGTACTTCGGCGGTTCGACGATGAGCGCCAAGTACGGCGGGCTCGACTCGGCCAACGCAGCGGCGAAGGCCGGGAAGTGGGAAGCGGCCGTCGAGGGGTATCGGCAGATCGAGGAGCGGCTGGGCTCCTGCGCGGGCGTGCGGTTCAATCGCGGCATGGTCCTCGCGCATCACCAGAAACTGCCCGAGGCCGCGCTGGCGATGGAAGAGGCGCTGGCGGACTGCTCGAACTATCGCCCCGCGTTCAACGCGCTCGCGGCGATCTACGACGCGATGAAGGAGCACGACGCGGCGAGCGCTCTGCGGGCGCAATGGATCGAGCTCGACAGCATCGACGACCGGCCGCCCGCGGAGATCGAGCCGGCGATGGCGTAATCGGCGGGCTCAGCGCGGCGCGGTGATGGTCGCGGGCTCGAGGATCTGGATCTCGTCCTTCACGAGGTCCCACTTCAGGCGGCGGGCGGTGAAGGGCGCAGCGCGGCGGTCATCAAAGAGCGTGACGGTGCCGCCCGGGCCGGCGGTGGCGACCGCGGTGCCGGCGCGGGCGTCGTAGAGCACCTTCTCGCCGACGAGCCGCTGCGGGCCCGATTCGGTGTAGACCGAGCCGGTGGCCTCGGCGTAGATCAGCTTGCCGCCATCGCTCTGCGCTCCGCTCCTGGGTGTCATGTCGAGCTTGGCCTGGAGGCGGTCGCTGGTCATGCGGGTGAGCGGGCGGTTGTCGAGGGGCTTGTGGACGACCTCGATCTTCTCGAAGAGGTCGAGGATGCCGGTGTCGCGCGTGAAGACCATGGACTTGGCCCAGCGGAAGCTGGACGTGCCGCGGTGCGACGTGACGAGCGGCGCGTCGGCGTCCTGCTCTTCCTGCGAAGCGTCCGGCGAGCGCTGGTCGTAGACGACCGCGCGGCCGGCGGTCGGAGCGCGGACGGTTCCCTCGACATCGTCGGCGATGAGGCGCGGGGCCTCGATGTAGCTGATGGTTTCGAGCGTGCGGTCCGCGCCGGGTTGTGTCGGCGCGGCGTAGGCGCGGCTCTCGACGGTCGCTGGCTTGCCGTCCACGCGGTCTTCGATGGAGCCGTAGGCGGTGGCGCGGAGGAAGCGGCGGTCGCCGAGCTCTGACTCGATGCCACCGCCCGATGCGCCATTGGTCGGCACTTCGGCGACGGCGTTCGTCTCGCCGTTCTCGCTTGAGAGCTCGACGCGGATGCGCTCGGCGTTGACGGTGTCGCGGAGGAGGGGCTCGTCACGGATAACGCGGGCCTCGCCCCGGCACTCGAGGATGCCGGAGACGTTGTCGAACGTCATCCAGTCGCTCCAGTTGGCGGCGATGCGGGTCGTGCCGTCGCCCGATTCGGCGGGTTGCTCGTGCGTGAAGCGGCCGGGGGCGAAGACGTCCATGGTCTCGGCGAGGCCGTTGAGCTCCACGATGGTGGAGGTGATGACCGATGCGCGGCTGGCGACCTGGACGTCCGGGCCGGTAACGGACGCGAGCTGACGCTGCGCGTGGCCGCGGATGCGACGGCCCGCGGCCCAGACGCCGTCGCCGCGATCGAAGCGTGCGAGGCGGTCGCCGTCGCCGAGGGCTTCGAAGTCGGTGACGATGATCTCACCGTTGGTGTCGCGGGTCATGGAGGCTTCGAGCTTGGGCGCGGCGAGGGTGGCGTCGTCCTTGCCAACGATCGCGCCGATGCCGTCGCCATGCGCGATGAGGTAGGTCGGTTCAGCCTCTCCGTCGCGGCTAGGTTTGAAGCTGACTTCGACGCGGTCGCCGCGGAGCACGCCGTCGCCGTGGTTGCCCGCGGAGAGGGAGACTTCAACGCCCTCCGGGCGGCGCCAGCCGCGGGCCAGCGCTTCGACATCGCCTTCGACGAGCAGCTTGCGGAGGACGGTGGTCTGTTCGCCATGCTCGACGAAGTCGGCGCGGATGAGATCACCGGCGAGCGAGGCGGCGTTGTCGGTCGCGAATGCGCGGCCGTGGAACTCGGCCCATTCGAGCGCATCGCGGATCTGGTTGTCGCGCGAGCGGAACTGGAAGTTGGCGGCGCGGTCCCAGTCGATGATTCGGGAGAAGAACTCGGGGCGGACCTGCACGAGCCAGTTGGGCAGGCCGCGGTCGTTCTCCGTCATCGCGGTGTGGTTCAGGTCTTCGGTCAGCGTGCCGAGCATGCCCGCGCTGGGGATGTCGGCGACGCCGGTGCCGAGGTTGACGTGGATCGTCTTGCCGGCGAGGCAGCCGGCCTCGGGCGCGGCGAGCCAGACTTGCGGGGAATCGCCGCCGGAGGAGAGGGTCATGTCGCGCAGGGTGGCGAAGTACTCAAGCTCGTCGCACCCGCCGCGGGCGCCGATCTCGGCGTCGCTGAGGCGTACGAAGGAGTTTGCGCCGGGCGCGCGGGAGGTGAACCGGAGCGTGAGGTGGTTGCCGCGATCGAGCTCTCGCGGTGGCGGAGACACGGCGATCGGGTTGACGGCGAGCGGGCCGTCCCAGGTGAGCTCGATATCGTCATCGCCGTCGATGAAGAGCTTGGATGGCCACTGCTGCGCTGCGGCATTGGGTGCGGGGGCGGCGGGCGCCGACTCGGCATCGGGCTGGCCGGATGTTGCGTCGGGCTGCGGCGCGGCGTCGGTTGCTTCGGCCTGCGCAGCGAGCGCGAGAGCGGGGATCGCCGCGATCGGCGGGAGGCCGAGGTGATGCGAGACCGGGGCGTTGCGACGGGCGCGGGGACGCTCACGCTTGGGGGAGGACGCGGGGGTGCGCGCGGCGAGGCTGTCGGCGTTGTCGCCAAAGGTGTCGGCCGGGAGCTTGTTGTCGAGCGTGCGGAACCAGACGAAGAGCATGTCGGAGGCGATCTCGCGGCGTTGCTGGGTGACGCGGACCTTGTTGGCGAAGACGGCCTCGTAGAGGTCTTCCTTGGGAGGCGGGGCCTGCGCGGCGGCGCGTGCGGCGGCGACCGCCGCGGCCGGGGAGATGGGCATCGGGCCGCCAGTCGCGGTGTCGTCGGACGCGTCGGCGGCGACGGTCTCGGTGGGCTCGCCGGGCTCGGGTGTTGTCGGCGCGGCGGCCAGGTCGGGCTGGTTGCTGCCTTCGGGCGCGGGCTCGGACTCGGCGATGGCGAGCCGGCGTGACTCCTCGGCTTCGACCTGCGCGAGGAACGCGCGATCGTCGAACGCGGCCGCGATCTCGTAGTCATCGCCGTCTGTTGGGATGGCGATTGCGTCAACGGGCTCGGCTCCGTCGGCGGCGGCGATCTCGGGCTGCTGCGCGGGGTCGGGCTCGCCGGCGTCGCGCTGGCGTGCGCGGTAGCGGATGACACCGTCCTTGACGACTTTGAGGTACTCGATGCGGTCGAGGACCTGATTGCCGCGGACCTCGACGCCGGTGCCGGCGAAGCGGACATCGGCGGTGTCGATGGTGACGAGGTCGTCGGAGGCGAAGACGAGGGTCTGGGCGTCGAACCTCGCGGCGGTGGTGCGCGCGACCAGGGTCGGTGCATCGGTCATCGGGTCGCGCGGAAGGAACTCCTGCTCGGCGGTCCGCGCGGGGAAGAGGAGGGCGACGACGTTGCCGTCGAAGTAGCCTGATTCGGGGCTCTTGGTGCGGTCGGGGATCTTGACGCGGCCGGAGTCGGCGCGGACGAAGAGGGCGCGGCCGTCCTCGAGATAGATCCACGCGCGGGGCTCGTCCATCTGGTAGGAGCCTGCGCCGACGGGGTCGATGCGGCGGTAGATGAGCTCTGCCTGGAGGCGGCGCGGGTTGTCCTTGTCTTCGAACTGCAGGCGGCCCTCGACCGCGCTCTGGAAGCGGGAATCGCCGCCGTCGCCGGCGGCGATGTCGATGTG
>JAEYNG010000142.1 GCA_023412695.1 Planctomycetota bacterium
GTGCACTCGAGCCGAAGGCCGGCGTGGCTGGGGTCCCACTTCGACGCGGCGATCACGTCGAGCGCCTCGGCGAGGAGCGCGGGGTAGTCCGCGTGACGCGGATTGCATGCGATGCGCCCGGCCTTCACGCGCGACCTCCATAGCCGCGAGCCGATCTCGCCGACGGGCACCCCGACGCGTACCTCGACCGCGAGCGCAAGCCGCAGGCGCCGCAGTGCGACACGCTTGTTCTCCATCTGGCTCCGGCGCTCGCCGGCCTGGGCCGCGACGCCGCTGGCCGTGTGCGTAAGGATGACCTGGGTCTCGACCTTGTTGCGGTTCTGGCCGCCGGGGCCTCCGGTGCGGTTCGTGCTGAACATGCAGGCCCGGAGCAGCGTCTCGTCGTCGAGGCAGGCCGGGTGCGGCCATGGATCGATGACCGGACGGTTCACGGCGCAGGCCTCACGCACGCGGTCGCGGCCCCGGTGGGCTGGGCCGTGAAGCTCAGCAGATCGCCCTGCCACCCGTTTTCGTTCAGCTCGCACGCCCCGAGGGCCGCGATCATCGCGGCGTTGTCGAGACAGAACTCCATCTCCGGCAGACGCAAATCCAGGCCCCGTCGGTCGGCAAGAGTCCTCAACTGCTCGCGCAAGAGCGAGTTTGCGCTCACGCCGCCACCGACCAATAGCGTTCGACATGTTGCATGGCGGTCGAGTGCGCGTTCGAGCTTCAGAATGACCGCCGAAACCGCGGCGTGCTGGAAGGTCGCCGCCACCTGCGCTGCGTTCATCGTCGGGCCATGGGGCGGCTCGCCGCGGGCTTCGCGCCGTGCGCGGGCGGTCGGGCTCTCGGGGACGCCTTTGAACGCGTACAACGCGGCGGTCTTGAGGCCGGAGAACGAGAAGTCAAGCGAGTCCGGCGCGATGCGGGCGATGGGGAAGCCGGGCTTCACGGGCTCGGCCGTCCGCGCGAGTCGGTCGACCTCCGGCCCGCCGGGGAAGGGCAAGCCAAGGATCGCCGCGACCTTGTCGTACGCCTCGCCGATCGCGTCATCGACGGTCGAGCCGATCCGGCGCGAGCGTGTCGGGCCGTCGCAGAGGTAGATCGATGAGTGCCCGCCGCTGACGACGAGCCCGATTGCGGGCCAGGACGGCGGACCGGGGATGGCACGCTGCGGCCGGGCGATCCAGCCCGCGGCAAGATGTGCCTGCACGTGATCGACGGCGACACACGGGATGCCCAGTCCGAAGGCGAGGGCCTTGGCCGCGGCCACGCCGACGAGCAGCGAGCCGATGAGGCCGGGGCGATTGCCGACCGCGACGGCGTCAATATCGTCGAGGGTGACACCGGCCTCGGCGAGCGCCGCGCGAACGATTGGCAGGATGCGCTCCGCGTGTGCGCGGCTGGCGATCTCGGGCACAACGCCCCGATACTCGGCGTGCAGGTCGTGCTGCGAGGCGATGCGGTTGGACAGCACTTCGCGACCGTCGCGCACGATCGCGGCGGCGGTCTCGTCGCACGATGTCTCGACCCCGAGGATCAGTCGGCGATCAGCCACCGGACGGGGTCTCGGCCTTGGCGGAGTTGGTGGACTCCTGCGCTTCATTCTGCACATCGGCCTGGAGAAGCCAACGTTCGACATCTTCGCCGGTGATCTTCAGCTTCGCGATGAGCTTGCCTTCTGCATCGCGGATCTCGAGATGCCCGTCGGTGAGCTTCGTGTCGTCGGGCCAGAGATCAATGAGCTGAGGCTTCTTCTCGCCGGTTTCCGCCGCGGTCTCGAGGGCGGCGATCCGCTTATCGATGCGGGCGAACTCCAGCCCCAGACGCTCGCGTGTCCGCTCCAAGTTGCGGAGCTCGGTCACCGCGATCTCGGCGTGCGCATCCTGAAGATCGCTCACCGGCTCCCACTCGCCGGTCTCCAGCCGCCCCTGCAGCGCCCGGAGCGCGGCCGCCAGCTGCTTGTCGCTCGCTTCTTCCTCAATCCATGCCGGGTCGTTCCAACGCTGGTCCTTGACGACTTCTTTGGGGTCGCCATCGGGCCGCACGGCGTCAAAGTCGCGGCGGCGGAGGAAACGGGCGAGGAGTTCCTTGTCGGTGACCGGCACATAGAAGCCGGGGCTGGGGTCGACGCCCCAAGTCGTGGAACTGTCCTCGCGCTGGATGAGCCGCCCCGAGGGCAGGTAGTACTTCTGCGTCGTGAACTTGAGCTTTGCCTTTGGCTGGCGCGGCAGGTTGATGACGGTCTGCACAAGGCCCTTGCCGAAGGTGCGCGTGCCGATGACGATGCCGGCCTTGTGGTCCTGGATCGCGCCAGAAACAATCTCGCTGGCCGAGGCGGAGCCGCCATCGACAAGCACGGCGACGGGCAGTCCGACCGCCGGGCCGCCGGGCGCCGCGGTGAGGGTCTGGTTGGGCAACGCTCGGCCGCGGATCGAGACGATGGTACCCTCGTTCAGGAACGCGTCGGCGATCCGCTGGGCTCCCTCGAGCGTGCCGCCCGGGTTGCCGCGGAGGTCGAGGACAAGCGAGGAGAGCTTGTGGCCGCCTGATTGTGCGGCCTTGCGGGCGGCGGCGAGCGCGGCCTCGAACTCCGAGGGGGCCGAGGGCGTGAACTGCGCCACGCGGATGTAGGCGATGCCCCGATCGGCATCGAGGAAGTAGTCCCAGTGGCCGGCGTCGCCGGGCAGCCTGCGCAGGCCGCGCACCGCGCGGTAGGTGATCGACTTGCGGGTCAGGGTGAAGGGAAGTTCCGCTCCGTCGCGCTGGATGACGAAACTCACCTGAGTGTCGGGGGGGCCGGTGAGCAGGTCCACGCACTGGTCGCTGGTCAGACCGAAGGTGGACTTGCCCTCGATGCTGATGATCCGGTCGCCGGAGAGGATGCCGGCGGCAAGGGCGGGCGACTCCTCGAGCGGCGTAACAACCGTGAGCCAGCCGTCGCGCATCTCGATCTGGCAGCCGATCCCGGAGAAGTTGCCGGTCATCTGCTTGTCGAAGTCCGCCGCGTCCTCCGGCGCAATGTACTCGGCGTACGGGTCGCTCAGCGCTTCGAGCAGGCCGTCGATCGCTCCCTTCTGGAGCTTGGCGACCTCGGGCTCATCGACGTACGCCTCGTTAACGAGGCGGTAGACGTCGGCGACGGGGCCGAAGAAGTCCGTCTGACCGCTCAACTGCGCGTAGAGCTGCGGCCCCTTGGTGACCGAGAAGACGCCCAGGACAAAGGCGAGGGCGACGATGAGGTAGCCCAGTCGGCGCGAACCGGTGTCGCGACGGGCGGGGGTGGAATCTTGCTTGATGGCAGACGGCATCGATGGCCTCCTTGCTTCCGATTATTCGCACCGCTGAACGAGCGTGCCGGTTGCGACGGGTGGCGGCGTGATGCCCGCGTGAAAACGGCTTCAGGCGGGGCCGGGCGGGCCCGGCACCTACAGTTTGGCCTCGATGCCTGCCCCTACTGAACGTACCTCCCTGAGTGTGCAGTCCGAACGCGCCGTGCTCGCGGCGGTTCGGCTGCCGGAATCAAACTTCGACCCGCGCGACCCGTTCGGCGAGCTGCGCTCGCTTGCGGAGCAGGCGGGGGCGATCGTTGTCGGCGAGATGGAGCAGCGGAAGCTCAAGCCCGAGGCCGCGACATTCATCGGTTCGGGAAAGCTTGAGGAGATGCGGAACCTGTGCGACGCGCTCGACGCGACGCTGGTGATCTTCGATCACGACTTGTCGCCTCGCCAGATCCGGAACATCGAGGAGATCCTCTCGCCCAAGGGCCGCACGCCGGTGAAGGTGGTGGACCGCTCGGAGCTGATCCTCGACATCTTCGCCAGCCGCGCGACGACCCACGAGGCCAAGCTGGCCGTCGAGCTGGCGCAGATGGAGTACACGTATCCGCGCCTGCGGGCGATGTGGGACCACTTGGAGCGCATTGTCGGCGGCGCGGGGGGCATGGCCGGGATCGGCACCCGTGGCCCGGGCGAGCAGCAGCTCGAGATCGACCGCCGCCTTGCCCAGCGACGGCGACTGGAGTTGCAGTCAGAGCTTGACGTCATCTACGAGCGGATGCGGCGGATGGTCCGTGACCGAAAGTTGTCGCACTTCACAGTGGGGATCGTCGGCTATACCAATGCGGGCAAGAGCACGCTCTTCAACGCATTGACGGTCGGCGGCGCATACGCCGATGACCGCGTATTCGCGACGCTGGTGACGCGCACGAGGGACTGGGACCTCGGCGGCGGCTTGACCGTCATGCTGTCGGACACGGTCGGGTTCGTGCGCGACCTGCCGCACCACCTGATCGCAAGCTTCCGTGCGACCCTCGAGGAAGCGACGCACGCCGACCTGATCCTGATCGTGCTCGACGTCTCCGATCCCTCGGCGGAGCTCCAGTATCGCACGGTGGTCGATACGCTCGATTCGCTCGAGTCGGAGATCGCCGCGCAGCAGGAACGCGACGCCCGCGCGGCCGGGCCCGCGGGCTCTCGCGGAGCGAGCGACGACGGCGAGGCCGGTTGGGAACCCGCCGAGCGGATCGTCCTGCTGAACAAAGCCGACAAGCTGCAGGACAACCGCGAGCTGCTCGTGTGGCTGAACAAGATCCCCGGTGCGATCCCGATCTCGGCCATCAACCCCGGCGGGCAGGGGCACGAAGCACTGCGCGACCGCGTGCGAGCGGCGGCGCAGATGGGCGTGATGGAGGTCGACATTGCTGTGCCCCTGACCGAGGGCAAGGCCGTGCAGAGACTCGAGACGCGGGCCAAGGTGGTCTCGCGCGAATACAGCGAGGACGGGCGCGAGGTCCGGATGCGTGTGCGGATCGGCAGGCGGCAGCTGGACCAGTTGCTTTCAACGACCGGGGGGCGGCTGCGGGTACTTGGCGGAGAGGCCGCGAAAGCGGGGGGGTAAGGCCCCAACAGCGGGGTGTCGCTGGAATTCCGGCCGGACCCTGCCGATACTCTTGGCCTGCCGCGACGGCGGTGAGGCCACCTTAGCTCAGCGGTAGAGCGATGCTTTCGTAAAGCATAGGTCCAGGGTTCAAATCCCTGAGGTGGCTCTTGACGGCGGCACGGGAAGATTGCCCGTGCCGTTTCTGTTTTTGAGGCCGCTCGGCCGCCTTGGCAGCTCAGGATCCGCCCCTCCCATGACGCGCCGCGTAGCACAGCCCCTCCCGCCCGCACCCGGTTCGGCCGCGGCGTGTGCACGGGACCCGTCGCTCCGGTTCGCGTTCATCGGCGGGGCCCGCAAGAGCGGCACGACGTGGCTGCTGAAGATGCTCGCGGCTCACCCCGAGCTCTTTGCGATGGGGGAGGGGTTCTTCGTCGGGACGAGCGGCTGGGGCCTGACGCCCGCGCTGGACGAGCGTGTGTTCCGGAACTGGATGGCGCTCGACGACGTGGCAGGCTCGTGGGTGAAGGGGGTGCCGGCGGAGGAGGCTGCGCGGATCGCTCGGCGCGGGATGATCGAGTCACTGATCCGCTCGGCCGTGGCACGCTCCGGCAAGCCCCGTGTCAGTGTAGCTGTCGACAAGAGCGCGTACGCGTACTCGCGCTTCGCGGGGCAGTTGTTCGAGCTGTTCCCGGAGGCAAGCTTCATCGACATCGTTCGCGACGGGCGCGACGCGGCGGTGTCGGACGTCTTCATGATCCTCGCCAAGGGGCTGGGCAAACATTTCCCGGAGGACAACCTCGAGCACCTCGAGCGGGCACGCGCGTTCCATGTCGAGGGGAAGGGCGAGCCGGTGCCGCTGTTCAACGAGTGGCTGCTCCGGCGGTCGGCGCGCGAATGGGCGGAAGCGATCGCGGGCTCGGCCGTTGCGCGGGAGTGTTTCGGCGACCGATACGTGCAGTTCCGGTACGAGGACCTGTTGGAGGATGCAACGGACGTGCGCCGGGCGCTCAGAGTGCTGGGAGTTGACGCCTCCGATCGCGCGGTTGAGGCGTGCATCGAGGCTGGTTCGTTCAGGTCGCTTTCGGGCGGGCGGACGCCGGGGCAGGAGGACCGTCGCAACTTCTTCCGCAAGGGCGTCGCGGGTGATTGGCGGTCGCACTTCCGCGATGAGGACAAGGCGATCTTCAACGACGAGGCGGGGCGGGCGCTGGTGGAACTCGGCTACGAGCGCGGCGAGAACTGGTAGCCATGGCCGAGCACGTCGATATCGCGATCGTCGGCGCCGGCGCGGCCGGGCTGATGGCGGCGATCTCGGCCGGACGAACAGCCCGTCGTCGCGGGGTCGAACTCAAGATCGTTGCGCTCGACGGTGCGTCGCGGCTGGGCGCGAAGATCCTCGTCGCCGGCGGCGGGCGTTGCAACGTCACGCACTTTGAGGTGAAGGAGACAGATTACGCGGTCGGTCCGGGCTCGACGCACAACGCCGTGCGGAACGTGCTCCGCGCGTTCCCAGTTTCGCGGACGGTCGAGTTTTTCAGAGAGCTTGGCGTCGAGCTCAAGCGCGAGGACACCGGCAAGCTCTTCCCGACGACGGACGACGCCCACACGGTCCTGGATGCCTTGCTCGCCGCAGTGAAGCAGGCGGGCGTCGAGATCCGCAACCCGTGGCGAGTCGAGAACATCGCACGGGTGGAAGATGGGTTCAGGATAATCGGAAGCGCGGGCGAACTCCTCGCGCGGCGGGTGATCATGGCCACCGGCGGGAAGAGTCTGCCGAAGACCGGCTCGGACGGACTCGGGTTCGAGCTTGTCAAGTCTTTCGGGCACACGGTGACGCGGACATTCCCCGCGCTTGTGCCGCTGACCGTGGACAAGGAACGCACCTTCCTCACTGGTTTGTCCGGCATCGCACGCCGCGCGGAGGTCATCGTCAGTTCCTCCACCGGCAAGAAGCTCGCGGCGTTCACCGACTCGCTCCTGTGCACGCACTTCGGGCTGTCCGGGCCGGCCGCGCTGAATATCTCGCGGTTCCTGTCTGCCACGAGGCATGAGGATCGTGGGGCGACACTCATCATCAACTGGCTACCGGGCCAAACGTTTGAGGGTGTGGATCAAGCGCTCGCGAACGCGCCCGGTGGACGGTCAGTGCTGCGCATCCTGACGGAATCGCCCGCATTCTCGCCAGCGATGCCGGAACGTCTAGCGCGTGCACTCATCGAGTCGTGTGGGGTGCAACCGGGCTCGCCGGCGAACAAGCTCCGGCGCGAGCAACGGCGCGCGTTGGTGGCGGCACTCACGGCGCTGCCTGCTGCGGTCAGTGGGGATCGTGGGTACCTGTTCGCCGAGGTAACGGCGGGTGGTGTCCCCCTTAAAGAGGTAAAGCTCGATTCCATGGAGTCACGCATCACTCAAGGGCTGTTCCTCTGCGGGGAAGTCCTCGATGTAGATGGGCGGATCGGCGGATTTAACTTCCAGTGGGCGTGGGCCACAGGGTTCTTGGCGGGTTCTGCCGCTGCAGTGTGAACTCTGCGTTCAGAACCCGTTGGCTGGATACAGACACACCAACCTTCTGCCTACCATGACGGCCCGCGGAGTGCCGCGTTCCCTGATTGAATAACGGGTCGATGCGACAGCGGGCGGGGCGGGCGGATGGAGCAGATTCATGCCACGGACACGCATTGCGGCATGGTTACCGATGCTGCTGATGGTTGGAATCCTCGGGCCGGCGGCCACAAGAGGCTTTGCCCAAGGCGGCGGCCCTCCGCCGGCGAAGGTGCGGGTGGACGAGGTTCGTACGGAGTCGGTCGAACGCTGGCGCGAGGTGACCGGCGAGCTTCGCGCCGTCCGCCGGTCCACGGTCGCGGCAGAAGTTGCAGGGCAGGTCGTCGAGATCAGCGTTGACCCGGGCGACTTTGTGCAAGCCGGCCAACTGATTGCCAAGCTTGACGATACGGTGGCGGCGCTCGAGGTCGAGCGTGCGGCCGCGGCGATCCGGACGCGCGAAGCGCTGCTCGGAGAGCAGACTGTCGCGATCGAGAAGGCCCGGCGAGATCTGCAGCGAATCGAGGACAGCTACTCCCGCAGCGGCGCCTCGCAGATCGAGCTCGACGACATCCGGACGACGGTCGCGACGACCGAGGCGAAGCTGGCGCAGGCGAGATCGGAGCTGGCGTGGGCGCAGTCGGAACTGCGCATGGCGCAGAAGCGGCTTGAAGACAAAGCCGTGAACGCGCCGTTCGACGGCGTGGTCGTCTCGAAGCGCACCGAGGTCGGCCAGTGGGTCAGCGAGGGTGACATGATCGTCGATCTGGTCGCCTTGGATGCGATCGATGCCTGGCTCGATGTGCCCGAGGGATACGCAGCCCGGCTCCTGCCGAGGGACGGCAAGGCCGCGGAGGTCATGCTGCGGATCCCGTCGCTGAAGGCGTTCGGGGCGGAGCCCGAGGTTCGTGCGGCGGTGTCGAGCGTCATCCCCTCGGCCGACCCGTTGTCGCGTTTGTTCCCGGTGCGGATCCGGCTTGATAACCGCGGTAAGGACGGGAGCATTCAGGATCCCGGGCCGCTGCGGCCGGGCATGACAGTGGTGGGACTCGTGCCCACCGGCGAGCCGCAGCAGGCGATGACCATCAGCAAGGACGCGGTGCTCCGCAACGAATCAGGGAGCTTTGTCTACTTCAACGGTGGCGGGGTCGCGGCGATCGCGCCCGTGCGAGTGGAGTACGCCATCGGCAACCGCGTGGTTGTGCAATCGCCCGCGCTCCAGCCAGGAATGCAAGTGGTGGTCGAGGGGAACGAGCGGCTCTTCCCGGGCCAGCCGTTGGCGATCCAGAACGCGGCCCCGCCGCCTGCGGGCGCCGGAACGCCCGCCCAGTCGCCGGCAAACTAGGCGGCCGATCCCTCACGCACCGGTTCTCATGTCCTTGTTGGTCTACCGAGTCTGACGCCCCAGAGGGTTGTGCATGGACCCGATTCGTTGGTCAATCAGTAAGCCCGTCAGTGTCGCGGTGGGCGTTCTTCTGCTGGCGATGTTCGGCC
>JAEYNG010000184.1 GCA_023412695.1 Planctomycetota bacterium
TCCGGGCAGGTGATGACGACCTTCATGATCGGCTCGAGTAGGGTCGGGCCGGCCTTGGCGACGGCCTCCTGCAGGGCGATGCGGCCTGCCTGCTCGAAGGCGACCTGCGACGAGTCGACCGCGTGGAACGAGCCGTCCACCAGGGTGACCTTGCAGTTGATGAGCTGGTAGCCGGCGAACGGGCCCGTCTTGGCGGTCTGCCGCACGCCGTACTCGACCGACGGGATGAACTCCTTGGGGATCGCGCCGCCGACGATCTTGTTCTCAAACGCGACGCCGTCGGTGAAGTCGAGCTCCGCCGCGGCCGCTTCCTCGGCGCTGAACGGCTCGATGTTGACTGTGCAGTCGCCGAACTGGCCGCGGCCGCCGGTCTGCTTGACGAACTTGCCGCGGACGTACTCGGCCTTCTTGGTGACGGTCTCGCGGTACGACACCTTCGGCTTGCCGACGGTGACGCCGATCTTCATGTCGCGCTTGAGCTTGTTCGCGATGATCTCGAGGTGGAGCTCGCCCATGCCCGCGATGATGGTCTGGCCGGTCTCTTCATTGAAGTTCGACCGGAAGGACGGGTCCTCACGCCGGATGACGGTGAGCGCCTCGGAGAGCTTGCGCTTGTCGTCCTGCGTGTTAGGCTCGATCGACATCGAGATGACCGGCTCCGGGAAGGACATGCGCTCGAGGACGATCGGGTGATCGGAGTCGCAGAGCGAGTCGCCGGTGTAGGAGTCCTTGATGCCGACGATCGCGACGATGTTGCCCGCGCCGACCTCCTCCAGCGGCTCGCGGTCCTGCGCGTGCATCTCGAAGATGCGCGACGCGATCTCACGCTTGCCGTTGACCGGGTTGATGACGCGGTCGCCCTTCTTCAGCTTGCCCGAGTAGATGCGGATGTACGTGAGGTCGCCGTGCGTGTCGGAGACGACCTTGAACACCAGCGCCGAGAACGGGGCGTCCTCGGTGTGCGGGCGGGTGAGCTTCTTGTCCTTCTCGCGCGGGTCCGTGCCCTCGACCTCCGGGCACTCCGGCGGCGACGGGAGGTACTCGCAGACCGCGTCGAGGACCTTCTGGACGCCGACGTTGCGGAGCGCGGCACCGCACAGCACCGGGAAGCACTTGCGGGCGATCGTGCCCTTGCGCAGCGCGGCCTTGATCTCTTCCGACGTGATGGAATGCTCGTCCATCAGGTACTTCTCGGTCAGGGCCTCGTCGAGCTCCGCGGCCTTCTCGACGAGCTGGTGACGCCACTTCGCCGCGGTCTCCGCCCACTCCTCCGGGATGTCCTTCTCGGTGATGACCGCGCCCTTCTCGTCGGCGTCGTAGTAGTACGCCCGCAAGGTCACCAGGTCGATGATGCCCTCGAGCTCGTGGCCCTTGCCGATCGGGTACTGGATCGCGATCGCGTTCGCGCCCAGGCGCGACTTGATCGTGCCGAACGAGAAGTCAAAGTCGGCGCCGATCTTGTCCATCTTGTTGACGAAGCATAGGCGGGGCACCTCGTAGCGGTCGGCCTGACGCCACACCGTCTCCGACTGCGCCTCAACGCCTTCCTTGCCGTCGAACACCGCGACCGCGCCGTCGAGCACGCGCAGCGAACGCTCGACCTCGATCGTGAAGTCCACGTGGCCCGGGGTGTCGATCAGGTTGATCTTGTACGGGGTGTCCTTGAACGTCCACGGGCAGGTCGTCGCGGCCGACTGGATCGTGATGCCGCGCTCCTGCTCCTCCTGCAGGAAGTCCATGGTTGCGGTGCCCTCGTGCACCTCGCCCATCTTGTAGTTCTTGCCGGTGTAGTACAGGATGCGCTCGGAGACGGTCGTCTTCCCGGCGTCGATGTGAGCACAGATACCAATATTGCGGATCTTCGACAGGTCGGTGGCCATAGGTCTTCTCGTGTGTGCCGTCTCCAACGCGAGACGGCGGAATGGGGTGCGATCGGGTTTGTTTGCTGATTGACTGGGGTGCGTGCGTGCTTGTCTAGGATCGCCCGCCTCGCGCCGTCTTGGCCGCGGGAGGGTCGTGGGTTCTGGACTTCTGCGAATCCGGCTTCGAGCCGGGGGGCAAAGGTCGACAAGGCCGGATGAGCGTGGCCGGCGCGCGGGCATCAACCGGAGCTGTCAGGGTCGTCGCTGGCTTCAGAATCGGCCATCGGAGAGCCTCGCGGAATCGTCCTGCCGGCCCGGTTTCGGAAAGACCCGCCCAAGCCGCGAACAAGCGGGGATAGTAGCGCAAAACCCTTCCGGATCAAGGGCTTTGCAGCACACGCTCCACCTCTGACCGCTCTTCCGGGGTCAATCCGCGCATCCCGGCGTCCAGCCGCATCAGGGGATCAAGTTCCAGGACCTTCCGGGCCCATTCCTGGGCCGCCGGTCTGTTCCCGAGCTGCCGGTGCACCCGCATCAGCCGCAGAGCGATCTCCGGGTTGAAGGGGTCGAGGGCCGCCGCCCGGTCGAACGCCGCCGCCGCCCCTGCCAGCGACCGTCGCCGGGCATCCTCATCCGGTGCCGACTCGGCCACCCGCAGATGGGCGATCGCCAGCCACCGCCACTCTGGCGCGGTCGGCGTGCCCGGGTGAAGCGACGGGTCCGCTGGGTCCAGCCGCACGACCTCAATCGCGCGGCGTTCAAGCACGCCGGCTATTCCCGCGTCGTCGCGGCTTCGCGCTGCCGCCGCCGCACGCAACAACATCCGGCTCGCCTCCCGCCGCGCCGCCCATTGCGACGGCTCAAGCTCCGCGGCGTTGACAACCCGCTCCGCCGCACCCGCCAGCGCGATCGCCTCGAGTTGCGCCATCGCCGCGCGGAGTTCATCGCCACTGGTCGGAATGGGGGGGGCAGGCTGCGCACGGTCCTTGATCGCCGCAACGACATCCGCCGCGATCCGCGCCGGGTCCTCGCCCGACCCCGGCTGCGAGAGTGCTGCCAGCCGCAGGTTGAACGAAGCGACATCATTCAGGCTCGTCGCGGCGGCCAGCAGGCCCAACTGCCACCTCCAAGCCCGCACTGGCTTCGCTGCGACCACCGCCACGACCACCAATAGCGCGACCACTATCGCTTGCCAGGAGAGTCTCGCGCTGCGCGCGGGCGTGTAGCTTTGATC
>JAEYNG010000198.1 GCA_023412695.1 Planctomycetota bacterium
CCATGCACTGCTGGCACGCGCGATTGCCGCTGGCGCGGCCGTAGCGCTCCCACTCGGTGTCCTCGATGAGCTCCTCGAACGTCTCGACGTAGCCGTCCTGCAGGAGGTAGCACGGCTTCTGCCAGCCGAAGATATTGAACGTGGGGTTGCCCCATGGCAGGCACTCGTACTCGCGCTTGCCCATGAGGAACTCGAGGAACAGCGGGGACTGGTTGAACTTCCAGTGGCTCTTGCGGTTGGAGAGCAGCATCCGGAAGAAGTCGGTGGTCCGCGTGCGCTCGCGGAGGAAGGACTTCTGGTCCGGGGCCTTGGGGTAGGCGTAACCGGGCGAGACCATCATCCCCTCGACGCCGAGCTCCATCATCTCGTCGAAGAACGCACGGACGGAGTTGGGGTCAGCGCCGTCAAAGAGCGTGGTATTCGTCGTGACGCGGAAGCCCATCTGCACGGCGAGGCGGATACCCTCGCGCGCTGTCTTGAACGTGCCGTCGCGGCAGACCGCGAAGTCGTGGTGCTCTTCCTGGCCGTCCATGTGGACGCTGAAGGTCAGGTACTTGCTGGGCTTAAAGAGGCCCTCCTCGAGCTTCTGCTTGAGGAGCAGGGCGTTGGTGCAGAGATAGATGTACTTCCGGCGAGCGATCAGGCCCTCGACGATCTCCTTGATCTGCGGGTGCAGCAGCGGCTCGCCCCCGGGGATCGAGACCATCGGCGCGCCGCATTCTTCGACGGCCTTGAAGCACTGCTCGGGCGTGAGCTGCCGCTTGAGGATGTGGGGCGGGTACTGGATCTTCCCGCAGCCCGCGCAGGCGAGGTTGCAGCGGAAGAGCGGCTCGAGCATGAGCACCAGCGGGTAGCGCTTGTTTCCCTGCAGCTTCTGACCGAGCACGTACGTGGCGACGGTCCACATCTGACTCAACGGAACGCCCATGGCTCCCTTTCGAAGGCCCGGCGCGATCGAGCGGTCGGTCGCGGCCGGCGATAATGGCGGACATGCTAGCGGCTGCTCACCGGGATACCAAGAGTTGCGCGCAAAGCCCCCCACTGTTGGCGGTCGGCGACGAACGAATATGGCCCAAACAGGCGGCGGGTGATTGTCGTACACTTGGCGGTTCCGTTCCGCCGGGTACGCTGCCCGGTCTGACGGACACGTGTCCCGCACCGGCTTGCTGCCGCCTCCGGCTCAACCGGCACCCCTACCCGAGCTTATACCAAATCCATGGCGGCTAAGCCTTTAGAAGACCGGAGCGACGAGGAGCTGCTCGAGGCGTACCGCTCGGGAGAACCCTCCGCGTTTGAGACGCTGGTGCACCGGCACCACGACGACCTGGTCCGTTTCCTCGTCCGATTATGCGGCAACCGTGCCCTGGCGGAGGACGCTTTCCAGGAAGCGTTCCTGCAGGTGCACTTATCGGCCGAGACATTCGACGCCTCGCGCCGCTTTAAACCATGGCTTTTTACGATCGCCGCGAACAAGGGGCGGGACGCGCTTCGTAGAAGCGCACGCCGCAAGGCGCTGGATCTGTCGGCACCGATCGGCGGCCCGGCGGCCGGGGGCGATGGAGCCAACGGCGACGGGGCCAGGACGTTTGTGGACCTGATGGAGATCGACGTTCCCTCGCCGGATGCGGCGATGGACGCACAGGAGACGAATCGGCTGGTCCAGCAGGCGATCGACCAGATGCCATGGTCGCTCCGCGAGATCCTCCTGCTGGCATATTTCCAGAGGATGTCGTACAACCAGATCGCCGACGCGCTCAAGATCCCGCTCGGGACCGTCAAGTCGCGGCTTCATTCGGCGGTCGCTTCCTTCGCCCGAAAGTGGCAGGAAGTCTCGAGAGGATCGCAGGAACCATGAACACGCCGAGTTCCTCTTCGTTTGGCGAGCCTTCGAATCCGAACCGCACCATTGGCGACACCGCGGCGGCTAACCCCGTGCTCTCGGACGCATCTGCACAGGCGGCCGACGCGCTGTTCTCGCTCGGGTTTGAGGCAGACGTCTCGGACAACCCCGGCGCACGAAAGCTCGCGTCGCTGCTGAAGCTGCTCGACGTTCCGGCGGCAACCGCCGCGAACCGCGAACTGCTGATCGACCTGACGATGGCGCGTGTCGCCCGCGCGGCGCACACGCGGCGTGTGGACACGGCCGCGGGCTCGTTTGTCGAGGGTGATCTCTCGCCCGAGGATGACGACGCGCTCGAGGCGCTCGTCGAGGCGGGGATGGACATCTCTCGCGTGCCATCGTCGATGCGGGCCCGCGCGTCGCGCCAGCTCGCGCTGCTCGGGCTGCTCCAGACACCCGCCGACCTGCCGGTTGCGCGGAACGACCTCGTCAGCCGGACGCTCGCGACCGTGCAGGAGCACATCGAACGCGACGAGTCGCGCATGGAGCTCGCAGCGGTGGGTCAGGCCGACGACGAGAGCGTCGGCGGGTTCCGCCCTCGCTTCAGGCTGGGGGACCTTGTGACCGTCGCCGCGATGCTGCTGATCGGTTTCGGCGTGCTCGCGCCGATCACCAACGCCGTGCAGGGCTACTCGCGCCGGGCGGACTGCCAGGCGAACCTCTCCGCGGCCGGCCTCGGCTTCGGGCTCTACGCGGGTTCGCACAAGGACTCGCTGCCGATGGCGAGCGCATCGCCCGTCGGCGCGACTTGGTGGAACGTGGGCGTGCGGCCGGACCAATCCAACGCCGCGAACCTGTACACGCTCGTGCGCGGCAAGCACGTCTCGCTGGCGGACCTTGCGTGCGCCGGCAACCGGCACGCGGTCGCGCAGCAGTCAAAGGACGATGCAATGGACTGGGGCGGGTTCGAGGAGGTCTCGTACAGCTTCCAGAATCTCTTCGCGGCGGAGCGGCCTACGTGGTCGGGCTCGTCGCGGCTCGTGGTGCTCGTCGATCGTTCGCCTGTCGTGCTCAAGGCGTATCAGCGGCAGGTCATCGACCCGACGGAGAACTCGCCGAACCACGGGGGCAAAGGCCAAGCCGCGTTGTTCAACGACGGCTCGGTCGAATGGCTGAAGTCGCCGGTGCTGGAGAACGGCGACAACATCTGGTTGCCGCGAACGATCGAGCACGCGATCCGCATGCTTTCGCAGCCGCGGGCGGCGGACCCGCTTCACGGCGATGAGAACCCGGCCGGGGTCGATGACGTGTTCGTCGGGCCGTAAGTAAGCGGTACAGCAAATAAGCCACAACAACGAAGGCCCGGAGCGTTTCGCCCCGGGCCTCGTTTGCTTTTGTTGATCCGTCTTTTACCTCAGCTTGCGCGAACTTCGATCTTGCGCGGGCGGGCGTGCTCGGCCTTGGGGACCGAGAGCGTCAGCACGCCGTCGCGGCATACCGCGCTGATGCGGGAGGCGTCCACCCCCTCGCCCACACGGAACGAACGCTCCCACGCGCCCACGCCGTACTCGCGGATCAGCCAACGCGTACCTTCGGGCTGGCGCGGCTGGATAGGCGCACGGAGCGTCAACACGCCGTCCTCGAGGCTCGCCTCGATCTGCTCGGCGCTCGCGCCGGGCACATCGGCCACGACAGTAAAGCCCTCGGCGTTCTCGATGATGTCCGCTCGCGGCTCAAAGGTGCGCTCGCCGCGCACTCCGGCCGCGGCGGGCGGCTCGGTCGTGTGCGTCAAGGTTCGGTGTGCACCGTTTGTGGATTGGCAGCAATTATTGCTCATAACGGAACTCCTGTGCAATCTGGTGCGGGCAGCGGGACTCACGCGCTCTTGACCTCGATCCGGCGGACCTTCACCGTCTCGGCCTTGGGGAGCGTGACTCGCAGCACTCCCCGTTCGAGGCTGGCGCTGATCTTCGCGGCGTCAATATCGGTGCTCAGCGTGAGGCTCCGGCTGAAGCGCCCCTGCGGACGCTCGCGCCGGACGAAGGATGCGCCCTCAGGCAGCGCCGATTCGCGCTTGCCGCTGACGGTGAGCGTGCGACCGGTCATCGTGATCTCGATGTCCTCGAGGCTGAAGCCGGGCAGCTCCGCCTCGATGGAAACCGCCTGATCATCCTCCCACGCGTTGATCGCCGGGAACGCGTTCTGGGGCGCTCGCCCAAAGGTCTCTACGACCTCCGGCAGGAAGCTCTCGAACAGGCGATCGAGCTCGCCGAACGGGCTGCGCGACACTGCGGGTGATGCAAGAACTCGGCGTGCAAACATAGCTTTGCCCTCCTTAAGAAGCACTCTGCCCGCCCGGGCGATCTTGAGCCCCGCGGGACACCTGGCAGTCATTCAAACTCCGTGCCAGCCGCAGATTGCCTTCCCTGCTGGGTTTTCCGGCGTTTTCCTGTCGTTCTGACGCTCGAACGGCTGTCAGCTTGGCACCCGGAACTTCCAATCTCCACCAAACGCGGGGGATGCAGGGGAGCGTCGGCCGTGCGCGGTTGGCACGGCACTTGAAGGTCTCTTCCGCTGGACCCGTAGGATGCCGGATCGGGCAGGGGCTGATCCGCGACCATTCACTCGGGCAACGCCATGACCGCACGGTACGTCGATTACTACAACGTTCTGGGTGTGAAGCGTGACGCGTCGCAGGAGGACATCCAGCGCGCCTATCGGACCGCCGCGAGGAAGTACCACCCGGACGTCAACAAGGAGCCGGGCTCGCAGCAGAAGTTCCAGGCGGTCCAGGAGGCGTACGAGGTCCTCAAGGACGCCGAGCGACGGAAGCGGTACGACCAGCTCGGCGCGGACTACAAGCCGGGGCAGGAGTTCCGCCCACCGCCGGGCTGGGGCGGGAGCGGCCGCGGCGGCGGATTCCGCGTGAACTTCGGCGGCGATGGCGGGCCGGAGACGGCGTTCAGCGGGAGTAACTTCTCGGAGTTCTTCGAGTCACTGTTCGGCGGTGGATTCGACCCGTTCTCGGAAACGCCCGGCGCTCGGGCACGCGCGGGGGGTCGCGCCTCACGCCGGCACGCGGAGGCTCGCGGGCCACGGCGCGGGCAAGACGCAGAAGCGGAGTTGACGATCTCGCTGGCCGATGCGGCACTGCGTGCCACGAAGCGTGTCTCCCTCTCCGACGGCACGAGCGGGACACGCACGCTCGACGTTCGCATTCCCGCGGGCGTGACTGACGGGACAACAATCCGCCTCGCCGGGCAAGGAAGCCCCGGCGCAAGCAGCGGGCCGGCGGGCGATCTGCTCCTGCGGATCCGCGTCGCGCCCGATCCGCGGTTCCGAACTGATCCGACCGATCCTTACACGCTGATCACCACGGTGCCGATCGCGCCGTGGGAGGCTGCGCTGGGCGCGAAAGTACCGCTGCGAACGCTCGATTCGGAGATCACAGTCACGATCCCGCCGGGGACATCAAGCGGTCAGCGCCTGCGAATCCGCGGGCACGGTTTGCCGAACAAGTCAGGGGAGCGTGCGGACCTCCTGGGTGAAATCCGCATCATGATGCCGAAATCAATCGACCCGGAGGCACGCACGCTCTATGAACAGCTGGCGGCGAGGTCGAACTTCGACCCCCGCGCCTCGTAGTTTCGCTAGCAACGCGGCGCGATCGTTGCGCCGCAACGGAAGGAGCTTCAGATGCCCTTTGGATTCACAGGCGGCGGCGGCTCGTTCATGCCGTTCCTGCTGCTCATCATCGTCCCGCTGCTGCTCGGCCTGTGGGCGCAGTTCCGGGTGAAGTCCACCTTCGCCGCGGCCAGCCGCATCCCGGCTTCGAGCCGGATGACCGGCGCACAGGTCGCGCGGGAGATCCTTCGCGCGCACAACATCAACGACGTGGGCATCGAGGTCTCGCGCGGAATGCTCAGCGATCACTACGACCCGAAGGCCAAGATGCTCCGGCTGAGCGAGCAGGTGTACGCGGGGCATTCGGTCGCCGCGGCGGGCATCGCTGCGCACGAGGCCGGCCATGCCATCCAGCACGCGCACAACTACGGCCCGCTGAAGCTGCGGAGCGGGCTGGTTCCCCTCGCCGCGATCGGCAGCAACATCGCGAACTTCGCGATCCTAATCGGCCTGATCATGTTCGCGACGAAGCTCGGCCCGGCGATGCTGCTGGTCGGCATCGGCGGCCTGTGCCTGATGGCGCTGTTCCAGCTCATCACGCTGCCGGTCGAGTACGACGCGTCGCGCCGGGCCAAGGACCTGCTGCAATCGACCGGACTTGTCGCGCCCGGCAACGAGTCGGCCGCGATGAACGCGGTGCTCAACGCCGCGGCGTTGACGTATGTCGCGGCGCTTGTCGCGACGCTCGGCACGATCCTCTACTACGCGCTGATCCTCTTCAGCGGGCAGCGGCGGGACTAAGCCAAACCAGCGATCCCGATCATCACATCGTTCACGTTCGTCCCTGTTGGGCCGGTCAGGATCAATGCCTGCCGGCCCTTATGCTTCGTGGCGGCATCGAGGCTGGCGAAGAACGTGTACGAG
>JAEYNG010000258.1 GCA_023412695.1 Planctomycetota bacterium
GCGTAAACGCCTGTAAGAAGAGCACGCCCACGACCGCAACGGCGATCACCGGCACGAACCAGAGCAGCGAGACGCCACGCCCGGCCCTCCGGCCCGCGCCGGCGATCCCGGTCTGCTCGATCTCCGCTCGCGGCAGCTCGCTCATACCACATCCTCCCAGATCTGTGCGGGGTCAAACACGGCCGACGCGAGCATGCTGAGCACGACCACCGCCGCGAACGCCGCGGCCCCCGGTCCGGGCGAGACGTTCACCCACGTTCCGAGTTTCACCGCCGCCACGAGCACCGCGACCAGCAGTACGTCCACCATCCCCCAGCGGCCGAGCCACTCGACCGCGTGATACGTTGCCGCGCGGTGATGCCGCTCAAACCATTCAAGCCTCGTACAAAGGAGCAGGATCCCGACGAGCTTGACCGCCGGGATGATGATCGAGCACACCAGCACGATCACGCCGACGGCGACCGAGCCTTCCTTCAGCAGTTCCAGCGCGCCTGACCAAATGGTCGCGCTGCTCCGGTGGCCCAGCCGCTCGATCTCGAGCACCGGCATGAGCATCGCGGCGGGATACATAATCAGCGCGGCGGTCGCCAGCGCAACCACGCGGCTTCGGGCCTTGGGGTCATGGGCGCGGGCGATCACCGTTCGGCACCGGGCGCAGCACGCCCGCTCACCGAGGTTCACCGCGGGCACAGCCTGCGCAAGCCCGCAACACGGGCACACCCTGGGGATGTCCGTTGCCTCCATGCCGGAGTGTATTGGGAATCGGTGCGGCTTTGATCGCTATCCGGCATCGCGGTGCCGAACCTCGGCCGCATCCATTCATCCGTTCATCCGGATAAACGGCTACACTGATGTCCGGTGTCGCACGCTCGTTTCCAGTACCTTTGAACCCACGATGCACGCGCAGGACCTTTTCGATCGCCAGCGGACGACGTTCTCCTTCGAGTTCTTCCCGCCCCGAACGCCCGAGGCGGCGGAGCAGTTGTACGCTGCGATCGAAGAGCTCGAGCCGCTCAAGCCGTCGTTCGTCTCGATCACCTACGGCGCGGGTGGCTCGACGCGCGAACTGACGCACGACCTCGTCCTGCGCATCAAAGACCAAACCTCTCTCGCCCCCGTGCCGCACCTGACCTGTGTCGGCCATTCCGAGGCGGAGATCCGCGCGATCCTCGAGCGGTACGCCGCGGCCGGGATCTCCAACATCGTCGCACTCGGCGGCGACCTGCCCAAGGGGATGGAGTCGCACGACCGCTCGAAGGACGCGTTCAGGTATGCGACTGACCTCGTGCGGTACATCAAGAGGTTCAACGACGAGAAGGCCCACCCGGACCCGCGGGGGTTCGGCATCTGCGTCGCGGGCTATCCGGAGGGCCACCCGGCCACACCGAACCGCACGCGTGAGATGGACTATCTGAAGGCCAAGATCGACGCCGGCGCGGACTGGATCTGCACCCAGCTCTTCTTCGACAATCGCGACTTCTATGACTTCCGGGACCGCTGCGGGCTCGCGGGCATCCACGTCCCGATCATCGCAGGGATCATGCCCGTGACCTCCGGCCCGGGCATGCTGCGGATGGCCGACCTTGCGCTGGGCACGCGTTTCCCAGCGCCGCTTATCCGCGGCATCAACCGCGCTCAAGGCGACCCCGAAGGCATCCGGCGCGTCGGGCTGCACTGGGCTACCGAGCAGTGCCGCGACCTGCTCGATCACCACGTCCGCGGCATCCACTTCTACACGCTCAACCGCTCGACCGCGACGCGCGAGGTGTTCCTGAACCTCGGCGTGAAGGACAGCCACGCGCTGACCACCTTCCGCGCGTAGCTTCAGCGGTAGCGCAACTCGGCCCCGCTCAGCAGCCCGCGAACCACATGCTGAGGAACGCGAAGATGTCCGGCACGGCGACGCCGGGCGTCCCGTCGACATCAGCGCGTGAATCCTGCGCGAACCACGCGCTCAGGAATGCGAAGATGTCCGGCACTCCGACGCCGTTCGTGCCGTCAAAGTCGGCGGTGCAAGTGCCCCCACCACGGGGATAGAAGATGCCCAGTCCGCTCGGCCCGCCGAGCGCGGCGATCGCCGGGTCAGCCATCGCCTCGTCGGTGTACGCGAAGTTCGCGATAAACACGCTCTCGCCGCGGCCGACGATGTCGGCGAACAAACAGATCGTCGCGGCCATCGGCGCACCTGTGGATCCCAAGGACCGCGCCCACGGGCTGGGGAACTGGCCCCAGCCGCTCCACGTCGCCGGCGCGACCGGCGTTCCCTGCGGGTTGGACGACGACAGGTCCCCCCATCGCGGATCGCTCACCTTGCACGCGGCGTACAACCACCCCGAGCCCGACGTCCCAACAAACGCGCCGTTCACGAACACTCTCGACGCGGCCGTCCGGTAGTGATCGCACGAAACCGCAAGACGGAACCATTGGCCCGGCTGCACAGCCGGAAGTGTCAAGTACTGGTCGTCGTTGCGCCAGTAGCCGAACTTCGCCTCGCCGCCGATGATCTTGATGAACGCGTCCGCGCCCGCGGCGTTGTTGTGATTATCCTCGATCAGCGCGACGGTGCCTCCCGCGTCCCAGACATCCTGCGGGATGAGCAGGTCCCAAACCATCGTCCACTGGCCATTGCGTTCTTCCGGCCAGTTGTCGCGATTGGCGGGCCAGAGCGCAAGACCGATGCCGCGGCGTTTGTGCGAGTTGCCCGCGTCCTCGATGTTCCACGTCGGGCTCGTGCGATACACCGTGTCCACCACGCCGCCGACGGGTGGAAGTCCAAAGGCGTCGGTCGTGCCGAATGCCGACTGCGCCGCGGTCACGTTCTGCGGCGTCGGCGATGCTGGGTAGCTGTCCTCCTGCCCGAAGCCGCCGAGGATCGGGCCGAACGCCGCGTCATCGAGATAGCGCATCCGCGCCGGGCCGGAGTCTGCCGCCGCGCCGGACTGACGCACGGACTGCAGGTTGCCCTCAAACTGGAACTCCGAGCGCACGGGCGCGGGCGGCGTCCATGTTTCGAACAGGGCACCGCCGCTCACCACATCCAACCCGAAACCGAATGGCTTGCTGATGCTGTAGATCCCTGCGCGGCATCGACCGTCGGCGAGTATCTCCTCGCGGAACGTGAAGCTGAGGTTTACGCCACTGAAGGTTCCGGTCAAGGATTCGATATCGAGGCTGGTCGGGATCGTGCCGGGCGGATTGCGGACCGCGCCAAACAGGAACCGCTGCTGGCCAAGAGAGAACGAGTTGATCAGGTCGCCGAGCGGCACCGGATCGGGTACCAAGAGAGAACCAACGAAGCCGGTTCCATCGACAATCGGATTGAATGCAAAGCGGTATCCAGGCGCCGGGTAGATCGTCGCCGTCGATGTCCGCACAACATCGGGCGGGGCGGTGTTGTTTGCCGGGATCGCCGCCCCTGTGAAGTCCACAAGCACCTGGTTCTGCTGGGCGAAGGCCGTGCCGGCCAGTGTCAGACTGCACACGAAGATGATCGAGTTGCGCATGCCGAACTCCTTGGATTCAGGTCACAGAGGGGCACAGACTACCCGATCCGGCCGGACCATCCAAGGCAGTCCTCCGGAAATCAGTTTCCCCGCCCGGCCCCGGCCATCGGGCGGTACACTGGCCAACATGCGAACGTCCGGCCACAGCCCCGGGCGGGGGGCCTTCACGCTGATCGAGCTGCTCGTGGTGATCGCGGTCATCGCGCTGCTCATCGGCCTCCTTTTGCCCGCGCTCGGCTTGGCACGCGAGTCGGCCCGCCGGTCCAAATGCCTCTCCAACACGCGCCAGCTCTCGCTCGCGTGCGCGGCCTACTCCAACGACGTGCGCAAGGGGTACTTCATCCCCGCCTACTTCGATTGGGAGGACAACATCGGCTGGCTGTTCGACGAGTACATCGCCGACTACACCGTCGCAATCTGTCCCTCAACACGCAACCGCATTCGCCCGGATGTAATGCTCAGTGAAGAGCAAGGCTCCGATG
>JAEYNG010000302.1 GCA_023412695.1 Planctomycetota bacterium
CAACGCACCCGACCTTGTCCTGACCGACCTCGCCCTCACCGCCGCCGGTCAGGAAGGCCTCCAACTCATCAAAGAGCTGCGCAACGGGGCCGATTCCTTCGACGGCGTCATCGTCGCGATGACCGGCAACGCCTCCGTCGAAACCGCGGTCGCGGCGATGCGCCACGGCGCGGACGACTACCTCACCAAGCCCCTGAGCTTTGAGGAACTCACCCTCAGCGTGCCAAAGTGGCTCGAGGAGCGCCGGCTCCGGCAGAGGGTCCGACTCTATGAGCGGCTGGAGCGGTCACGGGAGCATGAGTTCGAGGCGCTGGGTTCGAGCGCGGCGTGGCGCGGCGCGCTCGACTTGGCGACTCGGCTCGCCGCCGTGCCGCTCCCGCCCGAGTCGGAGACCACGCCGCCGACGCCCCTCCCCTGCTTCCTCCTCCTCGGCGAGACCGGCGCGGGCAAAGGTGTGCTCGCACGACATATCCACGCGCAGGCCGTCCGCGCGCAAAGCGGGGCCACCCTCGGCGGCGGAGCCGAACCCCCGTTTGTTCATGTCAACTGTTCCGCACTCCCTGCCAACCTTGTCGAGGGCGAGCTCTTCGGCCACGAGCGCGGCGCGTTCACCGACGCACGCGAGGCACGCCCGGGCCTCTTCGAGATGGCCGACGGCGGCACAATTTTCCTCGACGAGGTCTCCGAGATGCCCGTCGAACTGCAATCCAAGCTCCTGCTCGTCGTCGAGAGCGGCCACTTCCGCCGCGTCGGCGGCACAAAGGAGCGCCGCGTCCGCGTCCGCGTCGTCGCCGCGTCGAACCAGGACCTCAATGCACGCGTCGCTGATGGCCGGTTCCGCCGCGACCTGCTCTTCCGCCTCAACGCGTTTACCGTCCACATCCCCTCCCTCCGCGAGCGAGCCGACGATGTCCTCATCATCGCCCGCGCCATGATCGACCGCTTCGCCCGACAGTTCGGCCGACCGTCGATGCGTCTCTCCGCCGCGGCCGAGCAGGCCCTGCGCGCGCACCCCTGGCCCGGAAACGTCCGCGAGCTCGTCAACGCCTGCCAGCGCGCCGCCATGCTCGCCGACGACCCCGAGATCGGCCCCGCCGAGCTCGGCCTCGCCGCCGACGCTTCGCCCGTGCCCTCAGCCGCGCCGCACGCCGCTTTCAACGGCGACGCGCACGCCGCCCCGACGCCCGGCGAGCTCCGCTTCAACTTCGAATCCGGCATCCACAAGGCGGTGGACGTCGAGCGCGAACTCATCATGCAGGCCCTGCGTTTCACCCGTGGGAACGTCTCCCGCGCGGCACGCCTCATCGGCATGCAGCGCAGCAGCCTGCGTTACCGAATCGAGCGATACGGGCTCCAGGCACACGTCCACAAAGAGGAGGCGGCCCAGACATGAGCACCCGCACCACCGCCCCTTTCGCGCTCGCCCTCTTCGCCGCCGCGGGCATCGACGCTCGCCGCGTCCGTCGAGCGTCTCATCGCCACCGACACCATCGGCGACGCCCGCGTCCGCCGCACCGACTCCGGCGCAGACGGCGCGCTCATCGACGGCGCAACGCTCCCCGACATCTTGTCCGTCGCCTACTTCCCGTGGCAGCCGAACAACCCTGTCGAGGACCCCTACGTCGGTCTCCCGGCGCCCCCTGAATCCGCCAACATCGTCCGCATCGATATCGTCTTCGTCGGCCGCGTGAACCCGCCCGGCCCGCTCGGACTCAACGGCGCGGACTACGCCCCCGACCGCTTCGGCAACAGCCCGGCCTACGGCTTCTTCGAGATCGACATCGACGCCGATCAGAACACCGGCGGCGAGTTCCCCGCGCAGGCCCGGCTCCGCACACTCGGCACGGGCGCCCGGTTCGGCGGACGAACGACCGACCCCATCCTGCGCGAGCGCATGGCCCTGTCCTCCACCGACATCGACCCCCATTGGACCACGGCGCCCTTCTTCGAGCGCACCGGCACCGACTTCGCCATCTCGCTCTGCGGGTGCCATAACACCGAGATCGTCTCCCAGACCGGCGACTGCGACGGCAAGCTCGACGACGGCGAACAGATGACCGTCCGCGGCCGGTTCTTCCAGCGCGCCGGCGGCTACCGCCCCGCCTCCTTCGTCATCGGCGGCTCCGACATTGGCATGTACGACCCGGTCGTCAACATGCGCTTCACGCACGAGCCCTCCAGCAACCTCACCATCGTCACGCTGGTTCTCCCGCTCACTCCCGCGGGCGCGGCGGCGTTGACCGGCGAGCCCGAGCAACCCATCGACGAATCGATCGGCGACGGGTCGCACTTTAGCATTCTCGAGGCGCTCACCGACCTCGTCAACGCGGCCCACCGTCAGAACTCCGGCCTCACCGCGCAGCTCATCTCCGGCTGGAGCAAGAAGGACCCGGCCGCGTACCTGAACCCGATGAACTGGAGCGCACACGCCCTCGTCGGCACAGCCTATGCGCAGCCCGAGGACTCGCTCTACGCCTGGACCGACATCGGCTTCGACATCACCACCGGCGACATCAACGGCGACGGCGTGGTCCTGAACCCCGACCGCGTCGCCGTGCAGTCCTACATCGCCATGCACGACGGCTCATGGGCCGACGCCGACGGCGAGGTAAACGGCGCAGTCGTCCTCGCCGACCCCGGGACCGACTTTTCGCTCTACGACATGACCGGCGACGGCGTCATCAACACGCTCGACATCGCCTGGTTCGAAATCCCCACCCCCTGCCCCGGCGACTGGGACGGCAACGGCCGTACCGACGTGCCCGACATCTTCGCCTTCCTCGCGGCGTGGTTCAGCA
>JAEYNG010000315.1 GCA_023412695.1 Planctomycetota bacterium
GCAACGGCGTCGAGGCGGTGGACATGAAACCTCCAGGCGCGGAACTCGGCGAATGCACAAACGGTCGAAGCGTATACGGGCGGTATAGAGCCCACCGCGTCCCAGCCGGGCATAGGCCCGTGGTACACTCGCTTCCGGGCAGCATTGGACCGGAGCCTGGCCATGTCGAGCGGACCTTCCGAGCGGGCAATCTCCGACCTCACCCCCGACGAGATCGAGTGGCTCGAGCACCACCGGGAACTGCTCGCGGCGATCATCGAGCAGGAGCAGCTCCCGCTCCCGGAGCGGGCGACGGTGCTTGACGCGTGCGACGCAGTCGTCCGGTGGTGGCACGCGCAGCCCGAGACCGATCGCCCCGACGCGAACATGATCGTGCACGCAGTCGGGATCGGCTACGGCGATGCGCTCGCCGACGTCTTCGAGCTCGAATGGAAGATCGTCGAAGACGGAGCGGGTACGTCTCTCGCGCTCTGGCGCCAGGACCCGGAGATCCTCGCATCGCCAATCGACAGCGTCGCCGGGCGCTTCGCAGCCTCGCCGGATGGATTCGTTGCCGAGCTGTACGACTCCGTGGCCACGCAACTTGATCAGATCATCGATGCCAGCGAGGGATGACTGCGCTGCGACGTCTCGTCGCACAAGTGTTCACTTGACCAAACGAGTCTTGAGCTCGGCCATCCTCGACCACTGATTGCTGCCGGGCACAAGCTCGAACTCGATCGCGGAGGTGCTTGTGCCATCGCCGTTGTCGGTGATGAGCATCCGGTGCCGGACCTTGCCGATCCCCTCGTGCGTCTCCTCACCGATGAGCGTAAACGTCTTGGTCGCCTCATCGAACTGACCGTACGACGCGACGAAGTACGTGCCGAGCGTGTCGAGCCCAATCCAAAAATACTCGTTCTTGCGGGTGTCATACCCGAAGATGTTCATCGATTCGGTTCGCATCTCCTCGCCCGGTGCCGGCTTCGACCGGGTGATCACGAACCGTTTGCCCAGCGCCCACTCGCCCTCGCCGACCGCTTGAGCGGTCAGTTCCGGTACACCGGGCATTGTCATCTTGACGTCGATTTCCGATTTCCCGACCATGAACGCCAGCCGCTCGTGGGCCTCGGTCGGCCGCCCGCTGGCCTCCATCATCTCGGCGATCTCTTTCTTGGAGAGCTTCGATAGGTCCGGCATCGAGGGCGGGGCCTGGAGCGATTGATCATCGGGCTGAAGAGCGAGGGTCGTAGCTGCCCCGAGCCCGACAAGAGCCAGTGCCGCCATCCCCCGACCAATCCATGTCGCCGTGCGCATGTGTCTCTCCTTGCGTGACTTACGGTCGTGGAATGCCTCGGCCGCAGGGGCAGGATACCCCGTCTGGCACTGTCGGGGCGGAATCCGCCATATGTGGATTTTTACAGGGACTTGCAAGCAAGTCGCCACGGACTCGTATAGGTGGCTGTAGGCAGCCGTAAGGAGCGCTGCGTTCGTTACCATAAGACACGCCACGGCATGCGTGCATGACTCTGGGGTCCGACCATGGCCGTGACTATGGCGCTGATTGCGCGCCGCCTTGAACTCTCCCAGGCGACCGTCTCCCGTGTCCTGAGCGGCAAGGGGACGGGGTTCATTTCTGAGGCAACGCGGGCCCGTGTGTTCGCCGCCGCGGAAGAGATGGGCTACTCGCACACCGGCGGCGCAAGATCGAGCCGCTTAATGGGCGTGATCGCACTCTGGATCCGCAACCCGAACGCGCCGTACTACGCGCGCATCATCCGCCGCCTGCAGACGCTTGCCCACGCCGTGGGGTCGGACCTGATCCTCTCGGGCTACCAGGACGCCGGCGGTGAGCCGAACTTCGACCGCGCCCCTGCGTCGGCTGTCAACCCCAACCTCTGGCGTGTAGACGGCATCATCGCCGTGGATTGCCCGCGGCGTGTCAAGGCGTACCTTGCGCGGGCTCGCGGCAAGGCGGCGCCGGTTGTGGCCGCGGGCAGCGAGACTGTCGAGGGGCTGGACTCTGTGACGTTTGACCCGCATAGCGGCGCATCGGACGCGACGGCGCACCTGCTCCGCAACGGGCGCGGGCGTGTGGCGCATCTGTCCGGCGGGAACTCGATCACCAGCATCGCCGCGGCGCGCTGCGGCGCTTACACGCGGGCGATGATGCGCGCCGGCCGCACGCCGCTCGTGCTCACCGCAGCCGACGAGTCGCGGGCTTCCGCGCGGGCGTGCATCCGGGACGCGATCGAGCAGGGCGTGCAGTTTGACGGTCTCTTTTGCCTGAACGACGATTTGGCGATCGGTGCGTACCGGGGCCTGCTCGACGCAAATCTGTCCGTTCCGAACGACGTCGCGATCGTCGGGTATGACAGCATCGACGACACCGAGTACCTCGAGGTCCCTATCAGCAGCGTACTGCAGAATGACGACACGCTGGTTCGCCGTGCGTGGGAGTTGCTCTGGCGGCGGATCGACGATCGGAACGCGGAAGTGGTTACGGAAATGTTGCGGCCGGAACTCGTCATCCGCGATTCGTGCAGCGTGCGCGGGCTGTCGT
>JAEYNG010000237.1 GCA_023412695.1 Planctomycetota bacterium
CAGTTCATCGGCACGCCCGAGTACATGTCCCCCGAGCAGGCCGCCGGCAGCCTCGACATCGACACCCGCACCGACATCTACGCCCTCGGTGTCCTGCTCTACGAACTCCTCACCGGCACCACGCCCTTCGACGGCCGCCAGCTCCGCTCCGCCGCGTGGAACGAGATGCAGCGCATCATCCGCGAGGTCGATCCGCCCACGCCCAGCACACGCCTCACCCGCGTCGAGTCCCTCCCCTCCGTCGCCGCGACGCGACGCACGACGCCCCAGCGCCTCGGCGCGATCATCCGCGGCGAGCTCGATTGGATCGTGATGCGCACCCTCGACAAGGACCGCGCACGCCGATACGACTCCGCCGGCGATCTCGCCGCCGATATCGAGCGCTTCCTCGAGGGCAAGCCCGTCCTCGCCGCGCCCGCCTCCGCGTCCTACCGCTTCCGCAAGGCCGTCCGCCGCAACCGCGTCGCCGTTATCACCGGTTCGCTCGTCGCCGCCGCATTGCTCACAGGCTCCGCCGTCGCGCTCTGGCAGGCCCGCGTCGCCGCCGCCGAACGCGACGCCGCGAAGACCGCCGCCACCGAGGCCGAGGCCGCACGCAAGGAAGCAGAGAAGCGCCGACAGGAGATCGAGCAGGTCGCGCAGTTCGAGTCCGCGCGCCTCAGCCAGATCAACCCGCCCGAGATGGGCCGCGGCATGCTCACCACGCTCGCCGACGATGCCCGCCAGGGCATGACCCGCCGCAACCTCCCCGCCGAGCAGATCGAGCAGCGACTCGCCCAGCTCCAGGACCTGCTCCAGGACGTCAACGCCACCAACCTCGCCCTGCGCGTGCTCGACGACAACATCCTCAACGCGGCCATCACCGCCGTCGATGAGCAGTTCGCCGAACAACCCGCCGTCCGCGCGCGCATCCTCCACACCCTCGGCGGCACCATGCTCGATCTCGGCCTGCTCGACCGCGCCGAGCAGGCCCTGGCCAAAGCAATCGAGATCCGCCGCCAGCACCTCGGCCCGACGCACGCCGACACGCTCACAGTCCTCAACGACTTTGGCATGCTCCGCTTCATGCAGACCCGGCTCCGAGACGCCGAGCAGTTCATGCACGAGGCCTACGAGGGACGCGAGACGACCCTCGGCCCCAACGACGAGAGCACGCTCATCTCGCTCAACAACCTCGGCCTTGCCATCCTGATGCAGGGACGCACCGCCGAGGCCGAGCCCATCTTCCGCAAGCTTCTCGACCGATTCACGCAGACGCTCGGGCCGGACCATCCCTACACGATCCAGACCCACAACAGCATCGGCGGGATGTACATGGAAAGCGAGCGCCCCGCCAAGGCCGAACCGCACTTCCGGCAGGCGCTCGCGGGGCTCGCCGCCCACTATGGCCAGGATCATGACCGCGTGCTCCTCGCCAAAAGCAACCTGGCATTCTCGCTCGAGCGACAGGACAAGCTCGACGAAGCCGAAGCGCTCTACCGCGACGCCGCGGAGCGGGCGAGCCGCGCCCTCGGGGACGAACACCCGCAGGCCCTGCTCATCCGCAGCAATCTCGGTTACCTCCTGTGCTCCCTCGACCGGCTCGAGGAGTCCGAGCGCATCATCTTCGAGGTCCTCAACACCCGTCGCCGCATCTTCGGCGACGACAACAGCGACACGCTTCAGTCCATCCACAACGCCGGTGTCCTGATGAAGGCCAAAGGCGACCCCGCACGGGCCGAGACGTTCCTCCGCGAGGCCCTCGAGGGCCGCCTGAGGGTGAACGGCGCCCTGCACTGGTCGGTCGCCCAGACGCGTCAGTCCCTCGCCGAGCTGCTCATCTCCCTCAAACGCTTCCCCGAGGCCGAAACAATCCTCCTCGACGCACAGCGCGACACCGCGGCGATCGAGGACCCGCCCATCCAGAAGCTCATCGCCCGCGCCCGGGCCTTGGCAGCCTTTTACGAAGATTGGAACGCCGCCGAGCCCCACGCCGATCGCGCGGCCGAGGCCGAGCATTGGCGATCCGAGCGCGACACGCTGCTCGCCAAGACGCAGCAGGAAGACCCGGCCCGCCACCCGGAATGAGTGCTCGGCCCGCCCATGCCGGCCGCGTGCACACATGAAAACCGCGAACATCGTGGCCGCGCCGTGGGGCCGTCTGCGCCTGGCGTGTAGTGCAAGCCGCTCACAGGCGAGAGGGTCGTCTGTTCGCTAATCGCTTCAACCGCTTGGAGGAGCCAGTCATGTCTGTCCGTTCCCGAATCTCCGCAGCGTTCGCCGCGGTCGCCGCCCTTGTCTCCGCCGCGGTCCCGGCCGCCGCGCAGACCACCATCATTACCAACACCGGCACCCGCGCAATCTCCGTCTCGAACGACCGGGTCTACTACAGCGACCCGACCGCCGAGTTCTGCAACTCGCAACGCTCCCGCAGCGTCACCGTGGTTGGCACCGCCGTCATTGATCACGTGACCGTTGACGGCTGCCCGTTCAACAACGCCATCAAGGCCGACGGCGCGTACGTCTTCGCAGGCTCCCTCCAGACCATCGTCCGCTTTTGGGCGGGTGGAACCAACGAGACCGTTACACCCCTGGTCAGCCCGTCGATCGGGTTTGATATCGGCTTTTACAAGATCGACACCCAGGGCGACTGGGTCTACTGGCTCAGCTCCAGCGCGGTCGGCCGCGTCAGCCGCGAGGGCACGAACGCGACCCAGATCGCCCGGGCCACAACCTTCCGCAACGGAATGACCGCCGCCCCGAACGGGTACGTCTACTGGACCGAGGGCAACGACGGCGCGGGCGTCATCAAGCGAGCGGACCTCTCATCCCCCTCCCCGCAGACCGTCACCGGCGGGACGCTCAACTCTCCCTCGAACCTTGTCAGCTCCTTCAACTTCCTCTACTGGTCGGAGACCAACGGCGCGATCAAGCGCGCCCCGTTGACCCCCGGCTCAAGCCCCACCACGCTCCGCCCCGCCGTCGGCGGCGGCTACACCGTCAACAGCCTCGTCGTTGACGACACCCACGTCTACTGGCTCGAATCGACCGGCTCGGGCATCGGCCGGATCATGAAGGTCCCCGTCGGCGGCGGGTCCGCCGTGCAGGTCGGGCCGGGCAACCTCAACCTCGCGAGCAACCTGCAGCAGGACGCCCAGAATCTCTACTGGCTCGAAACCATCAACGGCAACATCCGCCGGATGCCAAAGGACGCCGCCGCGGTCCTCCCGGACATGACCTGGCTCGGCCTCGAGGTCACCCAGGGCATCCAGAACATCGCCGGCGACGTGCCCCTCGTCCGTGGCAAGCCCACCCTCGTCCGCGGATACGCGCGCTCAAACCTCCCCGGCTTCCCCAATGTCACCGCCACGCTCACCGGCGTCCGCACCTCCAATGGTGCGTCCCTCCCCGGCTCACCGCTCCGCTCCTCCGTCGCGATGATGACCCCGCCCACCGACGTGAGCATCACCGACGCCCGCCGAAAAGACCTCAACGCCACCTTCAACTGGGAAGTCCCCGACTCCTGGCTCAACAACGGCGTGACCCTCACCGCGACCATCAACGCCAACGGCGCGATCAACGAGTCCAACTCGTCCAACAACAACATCGTTCGCGCCATGCAGGTCCGCGATGTCCCGCCTGTCTGCATCAAGCTCCGCCGCACCCGCACCGAGGTGCCGACGTACGAGGCGTCCGGCGCGGCGTTCCACTCCATCATCAACCGCTACCGCCAGCTCACCCCCGCGCGCGACATCTGGCTCTTCCCCCAGAGCGGCACCATCGCAGAGCTCGAGTGCTGCACCTGGTCCCCCCCGTTCGTCTACTGGGGCGCATGGGAGGTGGCCAACGACAAAGACATGATGATCGTCCAGCTTATCACCGAGGAAACCTTCTCCGGCAACCCCGACCAGTGCGATGACGCCAACGCCCCCACCCACCGCGTCGCGATGGTCAGCCCGAACGCCAACACCGGAAGCTCTACCGGTTACGCCAACTACGTCTGGAATGTCTCCTGGGTGAAGTTCAGCGACGCCCGCGGCCCGGGAACCCTTGCCCAGGAGATCGCCCACAACTACAACGGCTGGCCATTCGGCGACCGTTGGCTGCACGTCAACTGCGGCCAGCCCGACGGCATCAACCCCAACTATCCCTATCCCACCAACACGATCGGGCCGATCGGGTCAACGCAGTACTACGGGTACAACTTCATCAACCGCACCGTCATCGCCCCCGACGCGGCGCGCGATTACATGTCCTACTGCTCGCCCACCTGGGTCTCCGACTACAACTGGCGCGGCATGATGGACACGCTCGGCGCGACCCCGCTCCCCGCCGGGCCACCGCCCTCGGGCAACTACCTCATGGCCATCGGCACCATGGACGTTCACGGCGAGAGCGCGCAGGTCCTGCACGTCTACCGCATCCCCGACGGCACCATCCCGACGGACCACCTCGCCAACCTCCTCGCGCAGCAGGACGCCAACACGTCCGACGACCCCGAGTTCCGTCTCGACCTCCGCACCGCCGCGGGCACGGTCGTGCAGTCTCAGGGCTTCGACGTCGCCGCAGTCTCACACGAGCACGGCGGAGACCTGCGCATCTTCACCGTCCTTCTCCCCGACAACCCCGCCACCGCGTCCGTGCACGTCATGCGCAGCGCCGGCGGGCCCGAGATCGGCTCGCTCGAATCGAGCAGCGCCGCCCCGGTCGTCTCGGCGATCACCTCGCCCGCCGCCGGCTCGCAGATCACCAACGCCCTCACCATATCCTGGACCGCCAGCGACCCAGACGGCGACACGCTCAGCTACATCGTCCAGTACTCGCGCGACAACGGCCAGTCGTGGGAAGTCCTCGCGGCCAACACGCCCGACACCACGCTCGTCGTGGACGCCATCCACCTTCTCCCCGGCAGCGCGAACTCCGCAGCCCCCGGCTCCTCGCGGATCCGCATCATCGCCTCCGACGGCTTCCGCACGAGCATGCTGACGTCCAACCCCTTCCGCGTTACCAACCGCCAGCCCCTCCCCACGATCACCCTGCCGCGCGACGGCGCGGTGTTCAGCGCGGGCGAATCGATCCGCTTCCGCGGCGTCGCGTTCGACCCGGAGGACGGCCAGCTCCTCACGCCCGCCGTCCCGTTCCAGTGGACAGTCAACGGCTCTCCCATCGGCAGCGGCCACGACGTGATCCACACCAACGGCTTTGCCCCCGGCACCTACACCGCCGTCCTCGACGTCCGCGACAGCCTCAACCTCCTGAACACGACCTCCATCACCTTCACCGTCATCGACGGCGTCGTGCCCCCGCTCGATCAGGACGGCGACGGCCTCCCCGACACCAGCGACAACTGCCCGCTCGTCGCCAACGCGGCGCAGACCGACGCCGACGGCGACGGACACGGCGACGCCTGCGACAACTGCCCCATGGTCTTCAACCTCGAGCAGGGCGACCTCGACCGCGACGGCGTCGGCAACGACTGCGACGTCCAGCGCCTCTACGTCAACGCCGCCGCCACCGGCCTCAACAACGGCCTCTCCTGGGCCAACGCCTTCACCTCCCTCGAGTCCGCCCTCAGCGCCACCGACACGCTGACGACCGTCGAGGAGATCTGGGTCGCCCAAGGCCGCTACGTCCCGACCGCGCGAACCAACGAGGCCGACCCGCGCTCGGCCAGGTTCCGCCTCCGCCCCGGCGTCTCGATCTACGGCGGATTCGACGGCCACGAGCACCACGCCGAGGACGCCGACCCCGCCGCGCACCCGACGATCCTCAGCGGCGACATCAGCAACAACGACGGGCCCAACTTCGCCAACCGATCCGACAACGTCTACACCGTCCTC
Source organism: Planctomycetota bacterium (assembly GCA_023412695.1). Classification (GTDB taxonomy): domain Bacteria; phylum Planctomycetota; class Phycisphaerae; order Phycisphaerales; family UBA1924; genus JAHBXL01. Next base: position 5,820 of record JAEYNG010000237.1, read on the forward strand.
GAGTGCGCCTCCAGCGGGATCGTCAGCGGCCTGACCGTCTCCGGCGGCAACGCCGTCGGCATCAGCCCCAGCCTCCCCGGCGGCGTGAAAATCACCGGCATGTTCCCGATCTTCCGCCGCTGCGACATCGTCTCCAACCAGGGCGGCTCCAACGCGGGCGGCGGCGTCGACGCCAGCTTCGTCGGCTCGCCCACCTTCGAGCACTGCCGCTTCCTCGGCAACACCGTCGCCGGCTCCGGCGGCGGCGTGCGTGTCGCCGGCGGTGAGCCCCGATTCTTCAACTGCGTCTTCACCGGCAACCTCGCCTCCGGCCCCGGCTCCCGCGGCGGCGCGGTCGCCACCTTCAGCG
>JAEYNG010000353.1 GCA_023412695.1 Planctomycetota bacterium
ATCGAGCACCTTCCGCTGCCCCGCGTACCACGACCAGCCCCACCAACCCAGCACGCCGACGACGCACCAGGCGACGATAAACCAGACCATCTGCATCGATCGGTTCACGCGCCACCCGCCTTCCCGGCTGTCGCGTCGCCCGGCGTCTGCTTCGCTCCGCCCTCCTTCTCAGGCGCGGCCCCGCCGGACTGCGTGCTCTTTCCCTTGCCGGGCTGCTTCGACGATGTCGAGAGCGTCCAGTCAAAGCGGTCCGGCACATCCGAACCGCGCGTCTGCACGCTATACCGCTTGTCCTCGACCAGCCGTGCGCGCAGCGCATCCGCCACGTCGCGTCGCTTCATCGACCCCGCGAGCGTCATTGTCCCCTCGACGCTCTCGAACCAGGCCTTCGGCGAGTACGCAGGGTTGTCCTTCGACAGTCTGTACCCGACGGCCGTCTCCGATCGCGCCGAGATACTGTCGAGCACCGCCTCCTTCGGATCGGGCATCTGCGACGTGAGCATGTCCACGTGCGACAGCCAGTCGATCCCGTTCTCTCGGAAGCGCCGCAGGTGCTCGATCCGCGCTTTGGTCCGCACCAGCTCCGCGTGCGGACCCGTTTGCTTGGACCATTGATCCTTCAGTTCATCCAGCCGCGCCTGCCGCGATTGCAGATCCAGCCGCGCAACCGTCCACACGCCGCCGATCAGCACGATCGCCAAGAGCGCACCCAGCAACACCTTCCGCCGACGTGCCCCGGCGACATCCGGCGCACGCCGCGGATGGGCAAAGTCGATCGCCTCGCGACCGATCGCCGGCTCTGCAAGCAGACCGACAAGCGGCGCGAACGCCGAGCGTTCCGCCTCCGGCATGTCCGCGGGCGTCTCCACGAACGCCGGATACCCCGCGCTCGCCGCCGGAAGCTCGAGCGTCTCGCCGCACCGCGTCGCCACGAGCTGCGACAGCTTGTCCGAACCGAGGATCGTCACCGCCTCGATGGCCGGCGCATCCGGCGACGCGCGGTGCGACATCCACGTCCGCTTCGCCTCCACGGCGACACGCTGCGCAAAGGTCTCGCCCTCCGCGACGCTCGCCGGCCGGATCAGGTCCGTCGAGCGCGCGAACACGAGCTGCCCGTCCTCGACGATGACGAACTCTGTGGACTCCCGCCCCAGCGCAACGCCCAGCGTCCCACCCCCGCGGCGCTGCGAAGCCTCCGCCAGCAGCGCGGCCGCGCCGGTCGAGAGCAGCCCCACCCGTCCAAGCTTGATCCCCGCGGCCTTGCACACCGCCTTCCGCCAGTGCAGGCGGTCCCCCTGCAGCGCCGCCGCGAGCACCACCGTCCCCGCGGGGATCGTTGCCCCCGACCCCGACACCAGCGGGACAAAGTCGATCGCCGCGTTGTCGGGCGAGACGGTCAGCTGCCGCACCACCTGCAGCCGCACCATCGACGGCAGATCGTCATCGTCGGTCCCCGGCGGGAACCCGATCCGCTTCAACACAACCTCGCCCCGCGGCACGCCGAACACAACCGTCCCGCGACGCGCCGACGCCCGCAGCGAAGCCTTCTGCAACTCCGATGCGATCCACTTGCCGACCGCCACGCTGTCGGCGAGATCAACCTCCGGCGGTCTCGCGGCGGCGAGCCACTTCTTGATCACGACACGGTCCGGCTTCACCGTCGCCGCAACGGCGACAAGCCGGTCGTTCTCAATATTCAGCGCGACCTGGTTCCGCTCCATCGAAACCCTCATTGCCGACCCGTGGTCCAACGCCCAAGCCGCGGATCCTCCTCCGCGCCCGCAACATCCTCCCCATCCCCATCAGGCAGAGCGTCCGCCCCCGCGACCGGGGACGGCGGCTCCGGCGGCCGGTCGCTCGACGGTTGAGAGGATACAACCGGCGACGTCTCCGGGACGGCGGATTCCTCCGGTTCCTCGCGTGTTTCTCGCGAGCCGTCGCGCCGCAGCGGCCCGAGCGCCCGCGCCGCGCCCGCCATGGTAATGTCCCGCAGGTACGCGATCCGTGGCCGCTCCGACGCCACATCGATCACCGCCTCGAGCACCACGCGGTCCGTGAGCGCCGCGGCTGCATCACCGTCCTCATCCTCCCCTTCCTCGAACCCGCCCTCGATCACGATCCGCCACTGCAGCGTCCGCGTCGTCAGGTGGTCAACCGCCTGCTCGAACTGATCCGCCGTCAGGATGTTCTCCTGCACCAGCCACACCAGAGACTGCCGCTGCTCCGCCGGCAGCTTCGCGCGCAGGAGCACGACCTGCTCGGCCGCGGCCTTATCAATTCCTGGGACGCACGCAAGCACCTCCGCGTCCGCGTGCCCAACGTCCACCCTGCCGAGCAGATACGGCGACGAATCTCCGCAGAACGCGTCGAGCACCTCGGCCCAATCCGCCGGCGGAACATTGAATCGACGCAGCACTCGCACCACGTCTGATTCCCGCTCGAACTTCGTTCCCTGCTCCATCAGCGATTTGACCAGCGTCGCCGCGTTCGGGTCGAACCGCTCGGTGATTGCGCGGCCCAGCCGCTCCGACCACTTGCCCCCCAGCGCGATCCGCCGCTTTCCCGTGTGCGACTCGGCGTTACGCCCCAGCCCGGCCTGCACGTTCGGATCGAACGAGAAAACCGTCAGCAGTTCCTGCAACGGACGCGCCGAGACAACCGCCTCCGGCGGCACGAACGCATCGGTGGATGCCGATACGTCTACCGATTCCTCCGCGCTGCCCGCAAAGGCCTGCCGCAATCCCTCCACGCCGCCAAGTTCATGAACGCTCAGGAACTTCCGTCCCTCTCGAACCGCGATAAGCCGCTTGGCCGTCTCCGCGTCCAACCCCGGCATCAGCGCGAGCATCCCCTCTGCCGCCGTGTTAACGTCGAGCTTCCCCGCCTCGCTCGTCACCAGCGTCCCGCCCTCGGGCACGACGATCCGCGCCACCGCGCGCCGTCCGTCGCTCTCCGTGAAGAGCGTCCAGTCCTCCGGGAGTGTCGGCTCCGCCCCGCGGAGCAGCTCCGTGCGCTGTCTCGAGAGTTCCGACATCGCCGCCTGCAAGCCGCTCCAGGCGATCGCGCGCGACTGCACGCGCCTGGCCGCCGCGTTCGCCGCGCTGCGCTGGGCCTGCGCCGCGTACACCACCGACACCGCCATCAGCGATCCGATCGTTACCGTGATCAGCATGACATACAGAACAAACCCGCGGCGGGCAGCGCGACGCCTCATGACGCACCCCCCCGCTCGCGCCCCGAGCTCCATATCGCGTCCGGCCCATCTGGGACCACAATCACCCGCGACCGGTCCGGCTCCGGCCATTCTGCCGTTGGGCCCGCCGAACTCTCGCCACCACTTGGTTCGCGGCCCGCACGCCAGACTTCCACCTCGATCGCCGCGGGCAGCCGCTTGAGCGCAGCGCTGTCAAACGACGATGCCCAGGAACGCCCATCAAAATATCGGAACCGCACACGCGACAGCCCGTCATACAGCGGATACGCCGTCAAATCACCCGAAACGGCGTCTCCACTCACCGGCCGCCGCGAAAGCGTGAGGCGAGAACTCTCAAACGCGAACACCGCTTCCTGAAGATCGCCCGCCCCGGCATCGGTGATGT
>JAEYNG010000383.1 GCA_023412695.1 Planctomycetota bacterium
GTCCAGCTCTTCACGCTCCATCTCGCCGATGTCGATCGGTCGCCGCCGATCCGGCAGTCCCTCAGACTTAGGCGCGGTGATCACCACCTTCAGACTCCGCACCGACGCCGGCACACGCTTCAGCAGAGCCGTTTGAGCCCCCGAACGCAGCAGCCTGTCCAGCATGTACCGCGTCGAGCTGTCCGGGACGCCGAGCGTCAGCACACCCCGCGCCACCTGCACCACGTGCACCTTCGCCGCGAGGTGTGACGGCAGCGTTTCGGCCACCGCGATCGCCGCTGCACCGGAGGCTTTGTGGGCCCGTTTTGCCTGGTCGAACGCCTCGTGCACCGCGGACGCGATCGTCGGATCCCCCCACACCTTCCGCAGCCGCTTGAGCGCGGCCGGGTTGTCTGCAAACGCCCGCCGCTCCGCCAGCGTCGGCTGGTCCGGCGCACGCATCCGCGCAGCCCGAATCGCGGCAAGGGCACCAGCCGAAGCGTGGATTTCCTCGCTGTTCTGGCTCATCGCTCCACTCCGAGAGCGAAACACAAAGCTTGGTTCAGCTCGGCAATGCGTTCCTTGGATAATGCCCCAAGGTGTCGATCAAGCCGTTCGCGAGGAACCGTGAGCAGATTGTCAAAATTGGCAACTGACGAAACAACGAGTCCCTCACGCTTTCCAAGGCGGACTTCACTTTGCAATCCACGAACGGTTCGTGTTACAATGCACACCACGACACTTCCGATCGTGGGGAGGACCGCATCCCTTGTCAGAACTACGACCGGGCGTGAGCCTACAGGTTCCGGAAGTCGCGCCCACCAAATCTCTCCGCGCCTCACTCGGCAGCTCCAGACTCACGATCGTCCCATGGTTCGACCCCGAGTTCCGGAGCGAGCTTAGCCTGCGTCTCCGCAATCTCCGCCGGTTCAACATCCGTCGCTGCGGCGGCTTCCAGGTACTTCCGTACGGCATCCTCCAACACGGATGGAACATCGCGGCCGTTGTCCGCCGCATACCGCCTCAACCACTTCTCAAGCGAATCAGGAAGATGCAGGACCATGCCCAAGTGTACAGGACAATCCCCTGCCACGCCAACTGCTGCCGCTCACACCGCCCCGCCCTCGAAGATCACCCGCTGCTTCTTCGCCCCCGGCTTGGCCGTTGGCACCGCGCTTAAGAGCGACTGCGTGTACTTGTGCTGCGGCCGGTTGATGATGTCGAGCTTCGGCCCCTCCTCCACGATCTTGCCCTTGTACATCACCGCGATCCGGTCGCACATGTGCTGGATCACCGCCATGTCGTGGCTGATGAACAAGTAGCTGAGCCCGAAATCCCGCTGCAGATCCTTCAGCAGGTTTAGGATCTGCGCCTGGATCGACACGTCGAGCGCACTCGTCGGCTCGTCGCACACGATGAAGCTCGGCTCCAGCGCAAGCGCCCGCGCGATGCCGATGCGCTGACGCTGACCGCCCGAGAACTCGTGCGGGTACCGGTCCGCCGCGGCCTTGGGCATGCCGCACCGCACCAGCAGCTTCTCCACCCGGTCGCGAAGCTCCGTCTTGTCCGTGCAGATGCCGTGGACGACCAGCGGCTCGCCGAGGATGTTCACGATCCGCATGCGCGGGTTCAGCGAGCTCGCCGGGTCCTGAAAGATGATCTGCATCCGCCGGCGCATCGCCTTCAGCCCCGCCCCCGTCAGCGAATACACATCCTGCCCGTCGAAAACCACCTGACCCGACGTCCGCGGGATCAGCCGCAGCAGCGTCCGCCCCACCGTCGTCTTGCCGCAGCCCGACTCGCCCACCAGCCCCAGCGTCTCCCCCTTGGCGATGTGGAACGACACGCCGTCCACCGCGCGGAACCACCCTGTCGTCCGCTGAAGAATGCCAGTGCGGATCGGGAAGTGTGTGTGCAGGTCCTTGACCTGCAGCAGCGCAGGCCCGGCGTTCGCGGCGTTGGGAGAAGAAACATCGGTCGGCATGATGCGGAGGGTACGCCGCCGCTAGCATGCCCGCATGGCACGCCTCATCCGACACGAAGCGACTGGGCCCGTGAAGATCGACCCGGCCACATGGCCACGGGACGAGCAGGGCAACCTCAAGCCCATCTTCGTCTGCGCCTGTGGCCTCTCGCAGAACTTCCCGTTTTGCGATGGAGCCCACAAGGCCTGCCGCGCCTCCGAAGCCGCGGGGAAGCTCTACGTCTACGACCGCGACCGGAAGAACGTCACCGATACGCGCGACGACACGTGATCAGTCCACGCCCATCAGCCGCGCCGCGAGCTCGATCGGGTGAACGGCCTCTCGACCGGCCCCGTCGTGGATCTGATGCCTGCACGACGTCCCCGGCGCACACACCGCCGTGCCCTCCCCGGCCTGCCGGACAGCCGGCAGCAGCGTCAGCTCGCCGATCTTCATCGACAGGTCGTAACGATCGGTTGTGAATCCGAAGCTGCCGGCCATGCCGCAGCACCCCGAGTCGAGCACCTTCACGCGGTCCCCGGTCAGTCGCCGCAGGAGTCGCGCGCTCGTCTCCGCCCCCCACAACGCCTTCTGGTGGCAGTGCCCGTGCAG
>JAEYNG010000394.1 GCA_023412695.1 Planctomycetota bacterium
ACTTGGTTGAGGACTCGATGCGCGGGCGGGTGATGGCGACGGCGAACGTGGCGAGCTTCGGCGCGACGGCGATCGGCACGGCCGCGGCCGGGTGGCTGGGGGAGGCGGTGTGGGGATGGAGCGGCGACAAGGCGGCGGGGACGCACGCGGCGGTGGGCGTGATGGCGGTGGCGTTGCTTTGCGCGGGAGTGGTCGGGTTGTTGTGGCGCGTGCCGGAGGTGGATGGGCCGGAGGTGGCGTATAAGCCGGGGACGAACAGGAGGAGTTTGCTGGAGGGGTTGACGGCGCGGTCGCACTGGCCGACGTGGGCGGGTGCGGGGGAGGAGCGGGCAGCGGAGGTGGAGGGGAGGGAGAAGAGTGAGCCGCGGGTGGATGAGGTGGCTTAGGGAAGTGGAGGGAGCGAAAGGCTGTACACAGAGGTCACGGAGGCGGACGCAGAGAGCACAGAGGAGAAGAAGTGGGATCGTCGTCCACGGGAGCTGGTGTCACGCGGGCGAGGGGGCGATTGGCGGCGCGAGCTGCTGTGCATCACGGAGGAGTTTGCGGCGGCGGAGAGCGACGAGTGCCGCGCCGGTAACGCCGATGAGCGTGCAACCGATCAGTCCGGCGTGGCCGGCGTGGAAACGCGGGTCGTTGTCGCAGCGTGGGAGGCTGAGGGACAAAGCCGGCCGGCTGCGCGTCGACCAGCGCCGGGCCGGTGAAGCGTGCGTCACCCTCCGGAATGAGGCGGACGCGCGCGATGAAGTCGGCGATCTCGGTCATCTTCGCTTGTGATGCGGGAATGGTCGGGTCAATACCCGCTGATTCGAACCATGTTTCGAGCTTCGGCCGGTCGTATGGCCCAACGGCGAGTTGACGGCGCTGGCCGTCGGCGACGATGCACGTGTCGGTGTTGAAGTCGATCTCGATGAGTGCGTTGCTGGTCGGGCCTGTGAGGCGGAGCATCTGGCGGGCCTCGGTGGCGCCTGCGCTGGCCCAAGAGTCGACCGTGGGGAACGGGCCGGAGGCGGGGGCCGCGGCGCGATAGGTGTTCACCACTATGGAGTCGAACGGGCCCAGCGTGAAGAACGCGATGGGCATGGCGAGGAGCACGGTGACGGTCCAGAACGCGAGCGCGAGAGGAAGGCTGCCGCGGGTGCGGACGCGGGCGGCGGCCGGTGGCGGGACGACGCATCGCCAGATGAAGATGGCCGCGAGGACCGCACAGAGCGGGAGCGCGCAGAAAAGCAGAAGGGTGAAGATGAGGTTGAGAAGCAGGGATCCGATCAAGCGGGACTCCGATCAGAGGAGGGCTGTTGGGCAGCCGGCGGGGCGTCTGCGTCGCGGAGGAGCTTGCGACGGCGGCGGACGACGAGTAACGAGAGGAGCACCCAGAGCAGGAATGCTGAGATCGGGATTCCCCAGATGATCAGCGTGAACGTGCGGTACGCATCCTCGTGGCCCCGAGCGGCGAGCGTGGCGTACGTGGGGTTGCCGACGGCGAAGCTTGGCAAATCTGCCGACGATGGCAGGGAAGCATTGCCAGTGGTGAGGTAGTTGTGAAGCTCCTCGACCGCGTTATCAATGGCGCTTTGCGACGGATCGACCTCAGCATCACTGAGCCATTGCTTGATCGCGTCCGCATCAAACACCCCTTCGGACTGGGTCTCATCGGCCGCGTTCAGGCGTCGATAGCCGGAGGTCTCGCTGGCATCAACGACAAGTACGCCGGCCTGCGGCCTCCCGACCAGCTTGATGCGGAACTCGCTTGATCCGGCCATGGCCTCATACTCGAATGTCAGTTCGATCGGTGGGAGCACGCCCATCGTTTCCGCGATCGTCGTTGTATGGACCTCGCGGCTGTAGAAGGCCGCGGAGGCGGCGTCACCGATCGTCGCGAAGGCGATGATGATGCCGGTTATCGCGATGACCAGCAAGAGGAAGAACATTCCGCTGATTGCGGCGACATAGCTGCCGCGGCGGCGCATCTCCATGCTGCGCGTGACAATCCCGACGGTGAGGAGGTGTGAGCCGCACTCGGGGCAGGTCCAGGCGCTGAGTCCGGCGACCGGGTACTTGCACTTCTCGCAGGAGGCTTCCTTGACGCAGAGTCGCGGCGGGACAATGGCGAGCCAGATCGCGCGGACCGAGACGACCACGAGCACAAGGAGGACGGTCAATGGGATGAGCGAGGCGAGGCTGTAGAAGAACATGTTGGGAGATTACTGGGTTTGCGAATCGCGTGATTTTTCCAGGCGGTCGAGCTCTTTACCCAGCTCAGACAAACACCGCCCAAGGACGAAGCGGCATGCCGGAGGTGAGGAGCCGAGCGGAAACTTGGCCTTTCGCTGAAATGCTGCCACGGGAACACCCCCCTACCATCCGCCACCTATGCAGACACGCCGCCCCACGCGCCAGATTTCCGTCGGAGACGCACGCACCGGGATCATCAAGATCGGCGGGGGATTGCCGGACAAGCACGGCAACCCGACGACGCCCGCGCCGGTGAGCGTGCAGACGATGACGGCGGGGTATACGCACGACATCGAGAAGTGCGTGGCGGAGATCAACAAGCTCGCGGCGGCGGGGGCGGACATCGTGCGCGTGGCGGTGCCGGAGAAGAAGGACACGGAGGCGTTGAAGGAGATCCTGCCGCGGGTGCAGGTGCCGATCGTGGCGGATGTGCACTTCCACTTCCAGCGTGCGCTGGAGGCGGTAGAGTCGGGGGTGCACAAGATCCGGCTGAACCCGGGGAACATCAACGACCGCAAGCAGGTGATCGACGTGATCCAGGCGTGCAAGGCGCGCGGGTTGCCGATCCGCGTGGGGGTGAACGAGGGCTCGATCATCGAGCGGCGCGACAAGCAGAAGCGGATGAAGGAGCTCGGGCAGGTCTTCAGTGACCACAAGCACGGGTACCTGCTGGCGATCATGATCACGAAGCTCGAGGAGTACCTCGACATCTTCTATGAGCAGGACTTCTACGACGTGTCCATCTCGGCCAAGAGCATGGATGCGCAGGTGGTGATCGACGCGTACACGGAGATCAGCAAGCGGTTCGACCATCCGCTGCACCTGGGGGTGACGCACGCGGGGCCGAAGGAGACGGGGACGATCCGGAGCGTGGTGGCGCTGGGGGCGCTGCTGGCCAACGGCATCGGCGACACGCTGCGCATCAGCTACGCCAGCGACCCCGTCTTCGAGGTCGAGGACGGCAACGAGCTGCTCTACACGCTGGGGCTGCGCGAGCGGGTGGGGGCGGAGCTGATCGCCTGCCCGACGTGCGGGC
>JAEYNG010000470.1 GCA_023412695.1 Planctomycetota bacterium
CGCGAGGACCCATTTCACGCCGAGGCGGAGGTAGATCGCCGGGAGGAGGAGCATGAAAACGATCTCGGCCATCTGGCCGTAGGACATCACCAGGGTGGGACGCTCGACGCCGAGGTGTTCGACAAAGGTCCGTGCGAAGGCGTAGTAGCCGGCGAGCGGGAGACAGAGAAGCAGCGAGCAAACGATGAAGATTGCGTAGCTCGGGCGGGCGAGGAGCTTAAGCGAGTCGAGGCCGACGATCTCGCGTGCGGTGACCGCGCGGCCTCGGGCGGGCGCGGGTGTGTGCGGGAGCGTGAGGGCGTAGAGCCCGAGGAGGATGCCCGCCGCGCCGGTGACATAGAACTGGGCGGGTGACTTGTCGCCGTCGGTGATCCAGGTGAGGTTAAGACCCCAGGGGACGAGGCTGCCGGCGACCGCGATGCCACCGAAGATCCAGCCGATTGTGCCGAAGACGCGCACAAGGGGGAACTGTCTTTGCCCGCTGGCGAGGTGCGTGAACGCGAGGGAGTTGCTCAGCGCGAGCGTTGGCATGTAGCAGAGCATGTGCGCGAGGAGCATGAGGATGAAGGGGTGGAAGAATCCGCGGTCGTCGGCCAGCCCGGCCGCGGCGACGACGCCGGGGACGGCGAGCATGATCAGCCCGCCGACAAAGTGCAGGATGGCGAGAACGATCTGCGTCGGGAAGAAGCGGTCGGAGATCATGCCGACGAAGAAGGGCGCGGCGACGGCGGCGATCGGCCCGACGGTGTAGGCCCAGCCGATGAGGTTCGCAAGGCCGACCTCGTGCATCCAGCCGGTAATGGAGACGTACCACGCGCCCCAGACGAAGAACTGGAGGAACATCATCACGGAGAGTCGCGGCAGGAGCGCCTGAGGTGTCGCCATGGTGGCAGACTACCTGACCGGACCGCCGCGTGCCAGCCGCCACCGTGGATGAGTCAGCGATTGGACTCGGCCACGAGGGCGTCGAGGGTTGCCGCGGCCGCGCCGGAGTCGATCGCGCCGGCGGCGAGGGAGAGCCCGGTGCGAAAATCGGGGGCGACGTCCGCGGCGATAAGGGCGGCGGCGGCGTTGAGGAGCACCATGTCGCGTGCGGGCCCGGTTGTGCCGCGGAGGATCGACCGCGCGAGCGCGGCGGCCTCGTCCAGCGAGGCGACGGTGATGTCGGCGAATGTGGATCGCGGCAGACCGATATGGACCGCGTCGAGGACGCGGGTCGAGACCGCGCCGTGCTCGACGGTGTGGATGATGTTGGTGTCGGTCGTCGTGAGCTCATCGAGGCCGTCGTTGCTTGTAACAACGAGGGCCTTCTCGACGCCGAGCCTGGCGAGCGTGTGCGCGACCTTGAGCGCAAGGTCCCGGCTATAGGTGCCCATGACCTGACGCGGCGCGCCGGCGGGGTTGGTGAGCGGACCGAGCAGGTTGAAGATCGTCGGGAAGGCAAGTGCCTTGCGCGCGGGCGCGGCGTGCTTCATCGCCGGGTGATGGTGGATGGCGAAGGAGAAGCACAGGCCGACAGTTTCGAGACAGTGTGACTGTGTCTCGGGCGTAGCGGCGACATTGACGCCGAGGGCTTGCATGAGCTCTGCCGAGCCGCGCCCGGTGCGGCTGGTGCTGCCGTGCTTGGCGATGCGGACCTGCCCCGGTGCGGTGGCCACGGTGACGATCGCGGCGATGGTCGAGACGTTGAACGCCTTGGGCGCGCCGCCTGTGCCACAGGTGTCAAGAAGACGGCCGGTTGCGCCGGGTGGGAGGGCGACCGGCGTGACGTGGGAACGCATCGCCTTCGCGCCGCCGACGAGTTCATCGACCGTGGGTCCGCCGGGGCGTGCGGCGATGAGCGCGAGCATCGCGCCGATCTGGGCGTCGTTCCACTCGCCCGAGAGCACCTGTTCGAATGTCTGGCGGGCCTGTGCCTCGGTGAGGGGCTGGCCACCCAGGAGTTGCTTGAGGATGTCGGGGGCGGTGCTCATGGATCTGCACTCCCCTATCGGCACGCGGGCTCGACGGCTACGGAGATCCGGTCACAATCCGATCAAAACCGCAACGAAACATCGACGCCGAACGTAGGATCTGGCATGCGGGGACTGCGACAGACCATTCGGGCGGCACAGCGTCGGGTGTTCATTGCCCGGCTTGTCGCGCGCGTCGGCGAGGCGATGGCGTGGGGCGCGGGCGGGGCGGTCGTGCTGGTGGGGCTGGAGCGCGTCACGGGCGCCGGCATCGGGTGGTGGTGGCTTGTCGGGTGCCCGCTCGTCGCGGGTCTTGCGGCGGGCGTGGCGCGGGCCGCGGTCGAGCGGCCGAGCGAATTGGTCGCCGCGGGCACGCTTGATGACGCGCTGTTCTTGAAGGACAGGCTGACGACCGGGCTGACGCTTCGGCCGGGCCAGGACGAGGCGTTCACAACGCTGGCCGTGCGCGAGGCGGAGGCGGCGGGGCAACAGGCCCAGCCGCGGAAGGCGGTGCGGGTGCGCTTTGGGCGCACATGGGCCGTCTGGCCGGCGCTCGCGAGTGCGGCGATAGCGGGCGGGTTGTTCCTGCCGGCGCTCGACTTGCTTGGCTGGGAACGCGCAAAGCAAACGGCGGTCGTTGAGGCCGCGCGGCGGCAGGAAGTCGCGACACGCGTCGAGCGGGCGATCGAGGACTTTGCACGTCCGCCAGAGTTTATCGAACCAGCGGAAGCGGGTGTCGCGCAGAGCCAGGAGCTTGCCGAGCTCGAGCGGTTGCGGGAGGAACTTGAGACTGGCAAACTGAACTCGGAGGAAGCAACGGCGAAGGCGGTGCAGGAGCTGCAGAGCATTGCAGAGCGCGCGGAGGAACGGGCGCGGATGATCGATGAACAGGCACGCGCGCGTGCTGAGACGTTCGAGGCGTTGCAGCGGGGTAGTGGGCAGGCGCGGTCGAGTGGCGCGGCGGGTGATGCGTCGGAAGAGCAAAACGCGCTTGCGAGGTCGATCCGGCAGGGCGATCTGGCGGCAGCGAGGGATGCGGCGCGCGAGCTGCTGAAGCAGGGCGAGATGTCGGAGGAGCAGCGACGCGAATTGGCAGAGGAGATGGAGCGGCTCGCGGCGGACTTGGAGGAACTTGAACGACAAGAGCA
>JAEYNG010000474.1 GCA_023412695.1 Planctomycetota bacterium
GCGCTGACGCTCGCGCTGCTGACGCTCCCGGTGGTGATCGTCGCGACGGAGGAGGCAATCGCGGCGGTTCCCCGGACGATGCGGGAGGGGTCGTACGGGTGCGGGGCGAGCAAGTGGCAGACGATCCGGCGGATCGTGCTGCCGCGGGCGATGCCCGGCATCATGACAGGCATGATCCTGGCGATGGCGCGCGGCGCGGGCGAGGTGGCGCCGCTCATGCTCGTCGGCGTCGTGAAGCTCGCGCCCGAGCTCCCGCTCGATTCTGAGTTCCCGTTCCTGCACCTCGAACGCAGTTTCATGCACCTCGGGTTCCATATCTACGACGTGGGGTTCCAGAGCCCGGATTCGGAAGCGGCGCGGCCGCTGGTATGGACGACCACGCTGGTGCTGGTGGTTGTCGTCCTGATGCTCAACCTCAGCGCGATCCGGCTGCGGTCGCGGCTGCGTCGGCGGTTTGTCGGCGGGGCGTTCTAAGGAGGCGGTTCATGGTCATCGCTCATCGTGAGAAGACGGCCGCCGCGTGCCACGGGGCATCGCTTTCCGCACGACAATCGGGCTCGGTCGCCGTACAATCCGCTGACGACGCCCTTCTGAGCACCCAGATGCCGACAAGCGGATACGCAACAGCACCGAACCGCCCGCCCGTGATGGACGCCGTGCGCCAGGGGCTGCCGTTCGAGGCGTTGGTACACCCTGCGCTGCAGCGGCTCGAGCCCATCGTGCAGACGAAGGAGTTCCAGCTGTTCTACGGGGCCAACAAGGCGCTGCACTCGATCTCGATGAACATCCCGCGGAACCACGTGACCGCGCTCATCGGGCCCTCGGGCTGTGGTAAGTCCACACTCTTGAGGTCGATCAACCGCTTGAACGACCTCGTGGACGGGGTCTCGACCAAAGGCGAGATTCTGCTCAATAACGAGCCGGTGTACGCGCCGGACGTCGACGTGATCGATCTGCGCAAGCGCATCGGGATGGTCTTCCAGAAGTCCAACCCGTTCCCGATGTCGATCTTCGAGAACGTGGTGTACCCGCTGCGGATCGACGGCGAGCGGCGCAAAGGCGTGCTGATGGACGCGTGCGAGCGGAGCCTCAAGTGGGCCGCGCTGTGGGACGAGGTGAAGGACCGGCTGAAGGACTCGGCGCTGGGCCTCTCGGGTGGTCAGCAGCAGCGTCTGTGCATCGCGAGGGCGATCGCCGCGGAGCCGGAGGTGCTGCTGATGGACGAGCCGTGCTCGGCCCTCGACCCCTTGGCGACGCTGAAGATCGAGGAACTGATCCACGACATCGCGCAGCGGTACACGGTGATCATCGTGACGCACAACATGCAGCAGGCGTCGCGGGTGAGCGATTTCACGGCGTTCATGTACCTCGGCCGGCTGGTGGAGTTCAGCCCGACGGACGTGATCTTCCAGAACCCCGCGCTGCCCGAGACCGAGCAGTATGTCACCGGTCGATTCGGGTGAACCCTGCCATGCCCCCCGGCATGGAGGGGTTTCTTTACTGAACCGCGGTCGAAGACCGAAAATGTCATCGGTTGGTGGTCAGAACGGGGCCCGATCGGGTCGATTCAAGAGGCTACAGTTGGGGTCCCTGCGTTCCCGGATTGAAGCCGGGGAGGGGGCACCGGGCCCGTAGCACCGGTCCACGAGACGGATTTTTCCCCTTCGGGGGGTACTTATGAGCGATGCACCGCGCGCTGTCCCGCCCTCGGTTAACAGTTGGAACGCCGAGTATCTCGACACCGAGTATGCCCGGTTCCTGAACGATCCTGCGTCGGTCGATCCCGATCTGCGGTCGTTCTTCCAGGGGTTCGACCTCGCGCTCTCGCGGCCGGGTGGGCGTGGCCCCTCCGCCGGCGGCGGTGACGCCGATGCCATGCGGCTCCAGTCGGCGGTCGCCGACCTGATCGAGGCCTACCGGTCGGTCGGGCACCTGGCTGCGAAGCTGGACCCGTTCGGTCGGTCCCCTCAGAGGCCCAAGTCGCTGACGCTTGAGTACCACGGTCTGTCGGAACGCGACCTTGACCGGCCTGTCAACCACGGCACGCTCCCGCTCCCCTCGACGACGCTGCGGGAGATTGTGGCGTTCCTCGAGGACACATACTGCTCGAGCATCGGGCTGCAGTCGGCCCACATCGGCAACTCCGATGAACGAACGTGGCTGCTCCAGCGGTTCGAGCGCGATCGCGGCCGCATCCCGCTGAACCGGGGCGACAAGGCCCACATCCTTGAGCGCATCGTTCGCGCCGAGCAGTTCGAGAAGTTCCTGCAGAAGCGCTACCCGGGCGACAAGCGGTTCAGCCTCGAGGGCGGTGAGTCGCTGATCCCGCTGATGGACCGCATCATCGACGCGGCGAGCGAGCTGGGCGTCGAGGAGATGGTCCTCGGCATGCCGCACCGCGGCCGGCTGAACGTGCTGAACAACATCCTCGGGAAGAGCTACGAGCAGATCTTCACCGAGTTCGAGGACAACTGGGAGGACGAGAACGGCGGCGGCGGCGGCGACGTGAAATATCACCGGGGCTATTCGGGCGAGCGTGCCCTGCGCAACGGCAAGAGCATTCATCTCGCGATGGCCAGCAACCCGAGCCACCTTGAGTCGGTCAACGGCGTGGTGATGGGCCGCTGCCGCGGGAAGCAGCGGCTCAGGCGCGACGAGGAGCGGACGCGGGTGATGCCGATGCTGTTGCATGGCGACGCGGCGTTCATCGGTCAGGGCACAGTGCCCGAGGCGCTGAACCTCTCCGGGCTCGAGGGGTACACGGTCGGCGGGACGATCCACGTCGTCGTGAACAACCTGATCGGCTTCACGACGGGGCCCGAGGATGCGCGATCGACGCGCTACTGCACCGACATCGCGCTGATGCTCGAGTCGCCGATCTTCCACGTCAACGGGGAAGACCCGGAGGCGTGCGCCGCGTGCGCGCAGATCGCGGTCGAGTATCGCCAGAAGTTCCGCAAGGACGTCATCATCGACCTGTACTGCTTCCGGCGGTACGGGCATAACGAGCAGGACGAGGCTTCGTTCACGCAGCCCGTGCTGACCGCGCTGATCAAATCGCACCCGGGCGTGCTCGCGAGCTATTCGCGCAAGCTGCTCGAGGAGGGCGTGCTCAACGAGTCGGACATGGAGACGATCCGTCTCCGGCTCGATGATGCGCTCGAGCAGGCGCAGAAAGCGGCGAAGCAGAAGCCTTACGACCCGACGATCGATCCGGGATCGAAGCGTTGGAGCGGGTTCGGCGGGAAGTACCTGCTCGAGCCGGTGAAGACCGGCGTATCGATGGATCTGCTGAAGCAGGTGTGCGAGGCGCTCGGGCGCGTGCCGGAGGGCTTCCATTTGAACCCGAAGCTGCGGCAGCTGCTGGCCGACCGGGCCGCGCTCCCGCAGACCAGGCAGGTCAGCTACGCCGACGCCGAGTCGCTGGCGTTCGGCACGCTGCTGCTCGAGGGGCACGATGTCCGTCTATCGGGCCAGGATTGCCGTCGCGGCACGTTCTCGCACCGCCACGCGGTGCTCCGTGACACCGACACCGAGCGGCGGTATGTGCCGCTGAACAACATCGTCCCGCAGGCCGACGGCCTCGACGGGTTGCCCGCGGAGAGCGACAAGCGTCGTCAGGCGCGTCTGCACGTGTACGACTCGCCGCTGTCCGAGGCGGCGGTGATGGCGTTCGACTACGGCTACAGCCTGAGCGATCCGAACATCCTGGTGATGTGGGAGGCGCAGTTCGGCGACTTCGCCACCGGCGCACAGGTGATCGTCGATCAGTACATCGCTAGCGCGGAGATGAAATGGGAGCGCTGGTCGGGGCTGGTGCTGCTGCTGCCGCACGGCTACGAGGGCGCGGGGCCGGAGCACTCCTCCTGCCGCATCGAGCGTTTCCTGCAGCTGTGCGGGAACGACAACATCCAGGTCTGCTACCCCTCGACGGCGGCACAGGCGTTCCACATGTTCCGGCGGCAGGTGAAGGCGCCGTTCCGCAAGCCGCTGATCGTCGCGACGCCCAAGAGCCTCCTGCGCGTGCCGACGAGCTCGATCGACGAGCTGACGACCGGCTCGTTCCAGCACGTCCTGGACGACCCGATGTTCGCTGATCGCGACACGGCGGGCGTGAAGCGGCTGCTGCTGTGCAGCGGCAAGTTCTATCACGAACTGGCCGCGCGTCGCGAGGCCGCCAAGCGGACGGACACAGCGATTGTCCGGATCGAGCAGTTCTACCCCTTTGACGTGCAACAGGCCAAGGCGATCCTCTCTCGCTACCCCAAGGGCGCGGAGTGGGCGTGGGCGCAGGAAGAGCCGCGGAACCAGGGCGCGTACCTGTTCATGTCCGACGTCTTCCGCTCGACACTCGGTCGCGACCTGGCGTACCTCGGCCGGCCGACCTCGGCGACGCCGGCCCCAGGCTCCAAGCACCATCACAAGGACCAGCAGGAAGCGCTGCTCACCGAAGCGATCGGTGCAATCGGCGCGGCCGCTCCGCACGCGGGCAACGGCGTCAACGGGACGGCGGTCAAGGCGTCCGCTGCTAAGGCGAAGGCCAAGGCCTGAGCGGCCCGGCGACAGGGGCAATCGGATCCGACACGCAAAGACTAACCACAGACACCTATGCCGACCAACATCGTGATCCCGGAGATGGGCGAGTCCGTCACCCAAGGCGTAATCGCCTCGTGGCGGAAAAAGCCAGGCGAGTTCGTCAAGCGCGACGAGACGGTGCTCGAGCTCGAGACCGACAAGATCACCGCGGAGATCCCCGCGCCCGCGTCGGGCATCCTGACGCCCTCGGCGAAGGCGGGCGATACGGTCAAGGTCGGCGCGGTGGTCGGGAAGATCGATGAAGCCCCTGAGCCCGCTGGCGGCTCTGCCCCGGCTAAGGCGGCACCACCCGCCGCGAAGGCGTCCAACGGCCACGCGGCCCCTGCCGCTCCCGCGCCGAGCGGCGATGTTCGCGCGACGCCGCTGGCGAAGAAGCTGGCGGAGGAGCACGGTGTCGATCTCGCGGCCATTACCGGCACAGGGGCCGCGGGGCGCGTGCGAGAGCAGGACGTGCTCGACGCGGTCGCGGCCCGCGGCAAAGGCGGCGGCACGGCGACCGCCCCAGCGCCGGCGGCGGCCCCGGCAATGGCGCTCGACACCGACCAGACCGGCGTTCGTCGCGAGCGGATGTCGCAGCTGCGTCAGCGAATCGCGGCCCGGCTTGTGGAGGCCCAGCACACCGCCGCGATGCTCACGACGTTCAACGAGTGCGACATGTCCGCGGTCATGGACCTGCGGAAGCAGTACAAGGACTCGTTCGAGAAGAGGCACGGCATCGGGCTGGGCTTCATGTCGTTCTTCGTGAAGGCGGTCGTCAACGCCGTCCGCGCGTTCCCGCTTGTCAACGCGTCGATCGTCCAGAACCCCGCCACCGGGGAGATCGAGATCGAGCACCACGACTCGGTGCACGTCGCGGTCGCCGTGGGCACACCGAAGGGACTGGTGGTGCCGGTGCTGCGGAACTGCGAGCGGCTCTCGTTCGCCCAGATCGAGCAGGGCATCAAGGACCTCGCCACCAAGGCCCGGGACGGCAAGCTCACGCTCGGCGACATGCAGGGCGGCACGTTCACGATCACCAATGGCGGCATTTATGGCTCGCTCATGAGCACGCCGATCCTGAACCCGCCGCAGTGCGGCATCCTCGGCATGCACTCGATCAAGAATCGTGCCGTCGAGGACCCGAAGAACCCGGGCCAGGTCGTGATCCGGCCCATGATGTACCTCGCCCTGTCCTACGACCACCGCCTGGTCGATGGGGCCGAGGCCGTGCAGTTCCTCGTCACCGTGAAGAACTGCATCGAGGACCCCGCGCGGCTCATGCTCGGGGTGTAACCCGCCGCCGTTCACTTACTCCGACCCCGGCCCGACCGGGGTCGTTTTATTTCCGGTCAGTGCAGTGCCACCTTGCTTCTGATTATGCTGTAGACGAGGAGCGCCCATGTCGTCCAACCAGCCAGAACAGAACATCGACTCCATCCTCACCGAGAGTCGCGTCTTACCCCCCGGCGATGCCCGCACGGTGGGCTTACATCGCTGGCACATCGCCTCGATGGACGATTACCAGCGTGAACACGCGCGGTCGATCGAGAAACCCGAGGAGTTCTGGGCCGAGGCCGCGAAGTGCCTGTCGTGGTTCTCGCCGTGGTCGAGGGTGCTCGACTGGACCCCGCCTGATGCCAAGTGGTTCGTAGGCGGCAGACTCAACGCCTGCTTCAACTGCGTGGACCGGCATGTCGAGGCGGGCTTCGGCGAGCAGATCGGCCTGATCTGGGAGGGCGAGCCCGTCGGCGAGAACGGGCCGGAGGTCCGCCGCCTGAGCTATCGAGAGCTGATGGTCGAGACATCCCGCATCGCCAACGCGCTCAAGAGCATCGGCGTGAAGAAGGGGGACGTCGTCACGATCTACATGCCGATGGTGCCCGAGCTTGCGATCGCCATGCTCGCCTGCGCACGCATCGGCGCGGCCCACAGCGTCATCTTCGGCGGCTTCGCGCCGACCGCGATCACCGAGCGTGTGATCGACGCGAACTCGCGAGTCATCATCACCGCGGACGGCGGCTTCCGTCGCGGCGACATCGTGCCGCTGTTGAAGAACGTTGATGAAGCGGTTGTCGCGCTGTCGAACCACGGCCACATCCTCAATCACGTCGTCGTGCTCGATCGAGCGGGCGTGCTCACCGGGGACCGTCGCTTCCGCTCCGGCGAGCCGCGGATCGGGCCGACGAAGTTTCACTGGTGGGCCGACGTGCGCAACGCCGCGTCAGACGCCTGCCCGTGCGAGCCGATGGACAGCGAGGACATGCTGTTCCTGCTGTATACCTCCGGCTCGACCGGCAAGCCCAAGGGCATTTTGCACACGACCGGCGGCTACCTCGTGTATGGCGCGATGACAGCGCGGCTGGCGTTTAACCTGAACGCCGACGAGCCCGGCACGGGCGACCCTCGCGGCGGCCGCGGGCAGACGTTCTGGTGCACCGCCGACATCGGCTGGGTCACGGGCCACACGTACGTGCTGTACGGAATCATGGCCAACCGCGTGCCGACGCTCCTGTACGAGGGCGCGCCGAACTTCCCGGCAGTCGGGTCGGGCGGGGACCGTTTCTGGGACATCATTGCACGGCATAGGGTCACGCAGTTCTACACCGCCCCGACGGCAATCCGCACGTTCATGAAGTGGGGCGACGACCTGCCGGCGCAGCACGACCTTTCCAGCCTCCGCGTCATCGGCACCGTGGGCGAGCCGATCAACCCGGAGGCGTGGATCTGGTACCACAGGCACATCGGACGCGAACGCTGCCCCGTTGTCGATACCTATTGGCAAACGGAGACCGCCGGCCATGTTGTCACGCCCCTGCCGGGCGCAACGCCGACCAAGCCCGGGTCGTGCACACTGCCGATGCTGGGGATCGACGCGGCGATTGTCAACGAACAGGGAATGGAGCTGCCGGCGAACAAGGGCGGGCTCTTTGTCATCCGCAAGCCCTGGCCGGGTATGCTCCGCGGCGTGTACGGCAACCGCGAGCGATTCGTGAGCAACTACTGGGCACGTGTGAAAGACCCGAAGACGGGCCAGCCTTACTATTTCTCCGCCGACGGCGCGCGGCGCGACGAAGGCGGCTACTTCTGGATCCAGGGGCGCATCGACGACGTGATCAAGGTCTCCGGCCACCTGCTCGGCACGATGGAAGTCGAGAGTGCGCTCGTCTCGCACCCCGGCGTGGCCGAGGCCGCGGTGGTGGGCGTGCCGCACGACATCAAGGGCAGCGCGATCGTGGCGTTTGTCACGCTCAAGCCGGCCTGGCTGAAGGCCAACAACCGGCAGCCGAACGACTCGTTGAAGAAGGAGCTCGGCGCGCACGTCGCGAAGGAAGTGGGGGCGCTCGCACGCCCGGAGCAGGTGCGCTTTGCAGACGGCCTGCCAAAGACCCGCTCGGGCAAGATCATGCGTCGGCTCCTGCGGGATGTCGCCGCGGGCGTTGAGAAGATCACGCAGGATACGACCACCCTCGAGGACTTCTCGGTCGTGGCGAAGCTGCGGGAGGACGAGGAGTAACTCAGGATCGAAGACGGTTCCCGGATGAACGGCGTGCAGGGCCTACCATCAGTCATTCGTCGCAGCACCAAAGCACACAGGAACAGCAAGCCATGAAACTGACCACCGCACTGCTCTCGATTCTCGCCGCGGCGATGATCGCCGCGAGCCCGGCTCCGGCGCTTGCTCAAGGCGGGGGCGAGGCAACCAAGCCCGCAATGCAGCCCGCGCAGACGAAGCCGGTCCAGAACGACCAGCCCGCCACCGGCGACAAGCCGAAGACCGACGAGAAGCCCGCGGACAAGTCCGCCAAAGAGGAGCCAAAGCTCGTGTACGTCAAGATGAAGACATCCGAAGGCGACATCGTGATCGAGCTCAACCAGGAGAAGGCGCCGATCACGGTGAAGAACTTCCTGAGCTACGTGGACAAGAAGTTCTACGACGGCACGATCTTCCACCGTGTCATCTCGAC
>JAEYNG010000477.1 GCA_023412695.1 Planctomycetota bacterium
TGCCGGCGGTGTGCGTGCTCCTCTCGCCGCGGACCGCCGCGGAGATGACGCCTCCGCCCGCGCTCGAAAGCACAAAGGAGAGGCCGTCAGTCGCCGCCGATGAATCCTCCGCCGCCGGCCGCGTGCCGGAGCGGCTGGAGACGTCGCCGGTGGTCGTATGGGTGCTCGCGGCGGCGGTGCTCGCGGTGTTGTGGCGGTACTCATCCGGCGCGGGCGTCGCGTCGTTCGGGCTGAACCACATCAACGGCGCGATGCTCGCGCTGGGGCTCGTGATGCACGGCTCGGCGCGGGCGTACGTCGCAGCGGTCGATGACGCGGCACGCGGCTGTGGCGGCATCATCATCCAGTTCCCGCTCTACGCCGGCATCATGGCGATGATGCAGGCCTCGGGTTTGGTCCGCGTGCTCGCGGATGTGTTCGTCGACTGGTCGACGCCGACAACGTTGCCGCTGTTCACGTTCCTCTCTGGTGCGATCATCAACCTCTTCGTGCCCAGCGGCGGCGGGCAATGGGCGGTGCAGGGTCCGATCGCCATCCAGTCAGGCATGGAGTCGGGCGTCCCGCTGGGGAAGATGGTCATGTCCGTCGCGTACGGCGACCAGCTCACCAACATGCTGCAGCCATTCTGGGCGCTTCCGCTGCTTGCGATCACCGGTGTCAAGGCCCGCGAGATCGTCGGCTACACCGCGCTGATCATGCTCGCCGGCGCGGCGTGGATTGGGCTGTGGCTGGTGGTGTTGTGACCCGGAGTGTCAAAGCTCGCCGCGATTGAATCGCCAGAGCACATAGGCCCAGTTCGCAGCGACCACGACGAGCAACAGCACCACCTGCACGCGTACGGGGAGTCGTTTCGCGATCGCCCGCGGTGGTACAAACGTCCACCATATCAGCAGGATCGGCGCCCCGACGATCAGGATCGTGGCAAGCGGATTCAAAGCGACCGCGCCGAGGAAGTTGCCTGTCGCGATCGACGCCGCGGCCCGCGTGCCGCCGCAGGTCGCGCACGGATACCCGGTGACACGGAGGAAGAGGCAGATAGACACCGGCTTGTCGATTGTGCGCGACGCGAACCACGCCACGGCGACGAGCCCGACCCAGAGCACGAAGCACAACGTGGCCGCGCTCGACACGCCGCGGGCCGAAAGGTTCTGCTTCACCCGCTGCAACAAGCTACACGGCGTTGACGTCGTGGACCTCATGGCCCAAGAGAGGACGGGCTGGAACTGGGGCCGGTCGTGCGTGAGTTCGTCGCCGCAGATGTCGCGGCGAGACCGAGAATGAACACAACGAAGACGATGTACAGCAGGCCGAGGAGCACCTGAAGGCAGAGGATGACCGTCCCGATGATCCCGAGGATCCAGCCGGCCTGGGTTGTCCCGCGGCCGGCCGGGTCCATCCGACCCGCGTCCATCGCACGCAGGTCACCTTTGCCCATGAAGAGCGCAACAGGCGCACAGAACGCGCAGAGCACGAGCCCGAGGATGCCGAGCGTGAGCACCATCCCGCCCCGATGGGGCTGAGGCATCTGATGGAACTGAGACTGGATCGGTGGATATGCCGAGATTGGTCACCTCAGGATGATTACTCTGACGTTGAAGGTCGGCGATTGATGCTCACGGCGTGCCAGCGCCGGCGGCAGCGCCGATCATCGCAAGCACGGCCATGAGCATCCACAGGCCGAAGCCGACAATGAACAGGATGGTCCCAACCATCCCGCAGATCTTCCCAGCCTTGGTCAGGCCTTCGCCCGACGGGTCCATAGTTCCGGCCTGCATTTCGCGAAGATCAGCGTTGCCCATCACCCAGGCGACGATCCCGCAAATGAAGCAGAGGACGATCCCCAGGATTCCCAGGACAAGAATCAATGTTCCGCGGTGAGGACGCATCATGGGGTTCGTCATGGGGGGCATCTGCGACATGAGTGACTCCGTAGTCTGGACGTTTGCCAAAGCGGTGTTGAGTGAGCCGCTTCGGACGGGGAGATTACCATATTTCGGTCCGCCGGGGAGCTTTGATGTCAAAACGGTCGAATGTGCTCGTCGACGGCGTGCTGCAAGCCGTTAGGGTTGCGGCCGATCCGCGCCACGCCGTGCGTCGGTTCTTCAGCACTATTGCAGCTCCCGGCCCCACCCGCGTCCTCGCCGTCGGCAAGGCTGCCCACGCCATGGCCGAGGCAGCCGCACCAAGCCTTGGCGACAACTTTCGCGCGGGGTTGATCATCGCGCCGCCGTCGGCATCGCTCAACGCGGCTGCATCCGGATTTGAGGTCCGGGAAGCGGACCATCCATTGCCGACCGAACGCAATGTCCTCGCGGCGGCCGAAGCCACGGAACTGGTGAAGGGCCTGCGGAGTGATGAGGCCCTGCTCGTGCTGCTGTCGGGCGGAGCGTCCGCACTGCTCACGCTCCCGGTGCCGGGCCTGAGTCTGAACGACCTTCGCGCGGCCGCGCGGGTGCTCATGCACGCCGGCGCGACGGTTGACGAACTCAACTGTGTGCGGCGGCACTGCGAGCAGCTCAAGGGCGGGGGGTTGCTCCGTCTGGCAACGACAGCCGATTGCAAAGGTGTGCTGTCGCTGATCCTCTCCGACGTTGTCGGCGACCGGCTCGAGTCGATCGGGTCCGGCCCGACCGCGCCCGACCCGACTACCTATGCCGATGCGCTCGCCGTGGTGGAGCGCCATGGGCTCACGCAGCAACTTGTGACAGTTGCAGAACATTTGCGCCGAGGCGCGGCCGGAAAACTGCCCGAAACGCTGAAGCCCGGTGACGACGCGTGCGGCATTGTCGCGAATCTCATCGTCGGCCGGAACGACATCGCCACCGCTGCCGCCGCGCAGGCTCTTGGCCAATGGTGCACGATCATCGAACAGCGGGGGGGCGTGGTCAGCGAGGCCCGCTCAGTCGCGACCCAACTCGCGAGCAAAGTCATCGAGGCCGCGCGGGCAAACAGCCATGCCCCTGGGCCGCGGGCGTTCGTCTGGGGCGGTGAGACGACCGTAACGGTCAAGGGCAATGGTCGCGGCGGACGCAACCAGGAACTCGCCCTCGCCGCTGCGATCGCACTCGACGGCGTGCCCGGCTGTATGGTGATGTCGTTCGCCACCGACGGCGTGGACGGCAACTCGCCCGCCGCGGGCGCAGTCGTCACGGGCGATACCCTCGCCGACGCCCGCGCCGCCGGGCTCGACGCCGTGGGCCCCAATGGGGCCCCCGACACGTAAACCGTGTT
>JAEYNG010000094.1 GCA_023412695.1 Planctomycetota bacterium
CTGCACGCCCGCACGGATCATCCCCGGAGCAAGCGTCCCGCCGCCCAGCTTCACGACCAGCCCCGCCGCGCGTTCCGCGGCCTTCTCGATCGTCCGCGGATCAACGATCCGCTCGAACCGGTACGACGCGTCGGTGCGGATGCCGAACCGCCGCGCGGCGCGACGGATCGTCACCGGGTCCCACGTCGCCGCCTCGAGCAGCACGTCCGTCGTCGCGCCCGTGACCTCCGTCTCCTTCCCGCCCATCACCCCCGCCAGCGACACCGCGCGCCCGCCGTTCTGCGTGTCCGCCACCACCAGCTCGTCGCCGACGAGCGTGATCGTCTTCCCGTCGAGCAGCGTGAGCTTCTCACCCTTCTGCGCCGTGCGCACGATCAGCTTCGCCTTCCCGCCGTCGGGCGCGATGGTCTTCAGGTCGAACACGTGCGTCGGCTGTCCGAACTCGAACGCCACGTAGTTCGTCACGTCCACGATGTTATTGATCGACCGCTGCCCGACCGCCTCGAGCGCATCGACCAGCCACTTCGGGCTCGGCCCGACCTTGACGCCGCGGATCACCTGCGCCGTGAACAGCCGGCACACGTCGGTCACGCGGTTATCGACCGCCGCGCCCGCGCTGACGTCCGGCCCGCCCGTTGGCGTCGGTTCCGCGCCCCGCGGCATGCGCAGCCGCCGCCCCGTCGCCGCCGCGATCTCGCGCGCAAGGCCGATGTGGCTCAGGCAGTCCCCCCGGTTGCTGGTCACCTCGACGTCGAGCCGAACGTCCCCGTTGGGCAGCTCCTCGGCCGTCTCGATCGGAAACCCGACGAACGTCAGCGTCTCTTCGGCGCTGTCGGCCGTGATGCTCGCGGGTTCCAGGTATTCATTCAGCCAGCGGACCGAGATCTTCATGGTCGGCAAGCTTAGGTGAAGCCCGGCCCGGACGCCGCGCGGCCCGTCTTTCAGGCCGCGGCGTTGGCGCGCTCGCTGCCCAGATACCGCACGGCGATCGTCTGCTTCCGGCCGCGGAGCGCCTCGGCGCGGACCACCACCGCCTGCACCATCGACTCGTTCCGGACCACCCCGTCGGTCGTCGAGGCGACGGCGATCCCGACGCGCTGGCCCGTGGCGAACGGCCGGTCCGCCTCAACCTCCAGCATCGCCCCGCCGACCGAGAGGTCGCGGGTCTGCGCGGGGGAGTACGACCGGGTGTCCGGCGAGTAGACCTTGCCGTCGCGCGAGATCCCGAAGCGGCGATGGCGGCGGCGTTCGGCGAAGAAGCTGGCGTTGGCGGTCATTGGTGCGGCCCTCGTGCGCGGCGGACCGCCGCGCGACCGCACCTATCGGCTCGCGCGCCGCGCGCGGTACGGAATCGGCGCGCACCGCGGCCGGGGCGCAAAGCCCGCGCGGCGTGGTGCGATGGTCCGTTTCGAGTTATCGCCGGCGACGCGTCAGCACGCCCAGCCCCAGCGCGAGCGTCACCGCCGCGCCCGGCGCGGGGATCTCCGGCCCGACGCGGAAGATGAAATCGCCCACCGCGCGGTGCAGATCGGGGTCGGGGCCGTGGTTCAGCCACCCCCAGCCCGAGATGCCGTCGTACCCGCGGTGCCCCTGGTCGTTGTCCTCGTCGCCGAGGCGGAAGGAGAACGGATTGCCCCCGCGCTCGTCCCACAGCGCGATCGTGTCCCCCATCGGCGTGGTGATGGTGCCGGTGTTCACGTTGTTCGCGGCGTTGATGATGCGGTCATCATCGTTCGGCGCGAACTGCACGCCCATGTTATAGAGGAAGTCGAACGAGTACGTGCCGAGGTGCGGCCCGGCGACGTACCCCTGCCCCGGCCGGTAGTAGCCGCCGTGCACCTCCCCCGAGATGCGGATGGTGTCGGCGGTCACCTCCATGACGACGAGCGAGTTGGAGTGCTCGAAGTCGAAGATGAACCAGTCCTGCTGGGACAGGTTGACGTTGTACAGCTCGTCGAGCCGCAGCCCGTAGCTGTCAACCCCGTTGCTCGGATGGTTGAGCAGCACGTAGAGCCCGGGGTCGAGGAGCTCGGCCCGGGCGGAAGGTGCGGCGACCCCAAAAAGCGTCGTGCCCGCCGCTGCCGCGGCGAGAGCCAGTTTGTTCTTGTTCATGGTTGGACACCCCGCGAGAGGGAAGGGTGTTGGGTTGTACTTCTACGAAGCTCCTGTAACAACAAACGCCGCTGAGAGAGAGAGTTGCAAGTATGACCGATAACAGGGGCAGGGCAACGCCCAAACCTCCCAGATTCGCGCGGAACGGTTGTAAGTGGGCGTACCGACAGGGCTTGCGATCGACATGAAAAGCAAATCACCCGGCGGCGCATGGCCTGCCGGGTGCTGCGGCATGGAAGACAAGTTGATTGACCGGTCTCAGCGGATCGTGATCCGCGCCGGGACCGCCTGGGCGGCAACCGTCGGCGTGCCCACGAGGCGCGGGAGCGCGGCGGCGACGGCGAACAGCGTCAGCGTGTAGACGAGGTCACCGGCGAGCTGGTACTTGAAGAACGGGATCGCCGCGCCGAAGCACGCCGCCAGGCCGGAGGCCGATGCGTCGTACATCGAGCCGAACGCCCAGACCGCGCCGTTGCTGATCGTGAAGAAGAGGACCGAGCACACCACCGACGCCGTCGCGGCGCGGGCGATGAGCAACCGGCCCCTGAGCAGCGGCGAGAGTGCCAGCGGCAGGAGCATCGCGCCGTAGACGGCGAGCATGATCCCGGCGTTGTAGCCGCCGATGACCGCGTCGGAGAGAACCATCGCGGCCATCGGGACGACGGCAGCGAGGATGCGGGAGCGGAGGACCGTCGCGGCGAGGAGGCCGACGGCCATTAGCGCCGTGAAGTTCGGCTCGTGAGGGAGGAGCCGGCTGGAGACGGCGACGGCGACGAGGGTCAGGGCGATGAGCAGGTCGCGCGTGGAGATGCGATTCATGGGGGAACTCCGTTTCCGCAGGGGCGGGAAGGGAAGATTAGGCGTCAGATTACCACGTGTGGGTGCGGGTGTCATGGCCGAGATCGAGCCCCGCGACCATGTAGCGAAGGGCGTCGCAGGCGTGGTCGAACTCGCCCTTCTCGGGGACCTGCGACCGCTCGTCGCCGGGCTTGAAGTGGTACCGCCGGAGGCACTCGATGAGGCGGGTGCAGCGGGCGTGGACGAACAGCGTCGGCGGGCCGTCGGCCGGGGCGAGGCGGGCGCGGACCAGCCGCAGGCCGGGGGCGATGTTCGCGCGGCGGATGCGCGGGGCGATCCCGCAGGCGCGGATCCGCTTGACGTTCGAGTCCCCCGTCTGGTCGTTGGCTCCCTCGCCGGCGGGGTCGGGGGCGAGCCAGTCGAGCGCATCGATCCCGCCGTAGCGGTCCATGAGCTTGTGCAGTGCATCGAGGTGGTGCTGCAGCACACGCTTGCGGGCGATGAGCTCGTGCTCGACGATCACCGTGCCGTCGGGCCGCCGGCGCGCGAGCACGATCGCCGACTCGGCGCGGAAGCCGAAGTCCATCCCGGCGATCCACCGGTCGCGCGACGTATCGACCGGCGGCCCGTCGCCCGCGAGGCCGACGATGTGCACGCGCGGGTCGAACTCGGGGTAGACCAGGTCGTGCGTCCGCGGCTCGATGCACAGCATCTCGCTTCGCCACGTCTCGATGTCCACGCGGCGCTTCTGGCTCTGCGCGTCGATGATGCGAAGGTGCCCGGCGCGATCGGGCGTCGCGTCCTTCGCGCGGCCGCGGCAATCCTCGAACAGGTTGCACGCATTGCACGCCTGCTCGGGCCCGCAG
>JAEYNG010000097.1 GCA_023412695.1 Planctomycetota bacterium
CCGCCCCCGACCAGCTGCATTAATCCCCTCCCGGCCCCCGGCCCGGCCGCGCCGCGGCCGGCATCTCCAACGGCGGGTTTCTCGGATTCCACGAGGCGGCCGGCGGACTCACGGCGGTTGACTCAACAGCGGACAACCCTTCGCCCAGCATACCAACCGCTGTTCCGGCCTGCTGAAGAATTCTTCACGCACTCTCGATTCCGGCAGTCAGCAAGCTGCTGTCCGCCTCAGTACGGTGGATTTTGGAGATAATTTCCACCGTTCTGAGGTTGTGCATGCAAAAACGATCCCGCAATCGGGGGTGCCCGGCGGCATCGCCATTGTCCGAGTAGGGCTCCCGGATGACCGCTACGCTTCCCTTTGGTAGGGTAGTTGACAGGAAGAGCGACGGTCGTTCGCCTGGAGCAGTTCAGCCGCGTGTCAGGTGCACAAGCTTGTCGCGCAACTCCAAGTCCCCCGACCGGAGCCGCTGGATCGTGTCCATCATCGATCTGTTGTCGGGGTCGAAGTTACTGACCTCGCAGCGGTCATTTCTTCCTGATTCCTGGAAGAGAGAGTTTCTCGGACCGACGAGCTCCTGCTCGGAGTACTCGGCGTCGCGGAGTCGCACGTACCCAAGCTCAGCATGGCTGAACAACAGCCGGGGCCAGGCATCAGCAAGCCACCGCCTGATCTCGTCGTACGCGGTCGTTGCCCAGTACTCTTGCGGCGGCTCGTCACGGGGGAGGAGCAGCATGGGCAGCACTTCACGCTCGCCGTAGCACAGCGATCGTCCCGAACTTGTGGCGTAAGAGCTGCCGTAGTAGGCGCAGTAAGCTGGGCGCGCCGCAAGCATAAGCCCGGCGACGGGGCTCGGGATTTCAAAGGTCCTCTCCACGATCTCGTCGCGAGCAAATGGCCACCTCGATCGTAACGGACGGCTGAAAGCGTGGAACACAATGCTCATTACCGGCTGCCGGCGATCAACCCACTCACCCGGCTCGACCAAGGATTTGTAGATGCCCAGCTTCGAGAACAGCCGGTCAACACCGGTCTCTTCCAGCGATGGCAACATCAAGACCGAGCGATCAAAGCCAATGGTTGACGGCGTGCGCTTGGTCGGCTTCTCGCGCTGTTGGACCTGCGTCATCCAGACACCCCTTCACTTCAATTGTTGAGACCCTCACGAGGCGGCTGTCCATTAACGCTAGAGAGCGGCGTCAGCATACCGGAGTTCGCGCTCTACGCAACATCGATCCGCATATCTTGAGATTTGCACCGCTAGGCTGCTCGGCCTACTCACTCCCCCACGCACCGGGGCGGGGGCCGGAGCCGCCCGATGACCATCCGCCGCCGCAAGCCCAAGCGCCGCTTCCCGCCCGAAGTCCTCGGCCCCGCCGAGGTCCGCGCCCTGCTTGATGCATGCAACACCCAAACCCTGCCGGGGCAACGGAATAGGGCGCTGCTGGCGTTCGTGTACCGGACCGGCCTCCGCATCCGCGAGGCCCTAGAAGTCCGGCCGAAAGACCTGGACCTGGAACGGGGGGCGGTCCGCGTCCTGTACGCCAAGGGCGGGCGGTCGCGGACGGTGGGGATCGACACCGGGGGCGCTTCCGAGGTCGCCGCGTGGCTAAACGTCCGCCAACGGGTGGCAAGCGGGGCGGTCCCGGCGTGGTCTCCCTTCGCCCCGGTGTTCTGCTCGGCGCACGGCACCCGTCTGACCGAGGCGTACGTCCGGCGGCTCCTGCCGTATCTTGCATGCAAGGCCGGGATCGCCAAGCGCGTCCACGCCCACGGCTTGCGGCACACGCACGCCGCTGAGCTGCGGGCCGAGGGGTTCGACATCGGCATCATCTCCAAGCAGCTGGGCCACGCCTCGATCGCCACCACCGCCCGCTACCTCGACCACATCGCGCCGTGGGCGGTCGTGGAGGCGGTGGGACGGAGGGAGTGGTGTTGACCCGATCAGTCCTTGCTATCGGGTGACTTTGATGGCGGTGCAGTCGCCGCCTTGTGGATGCGCTCCCGCTGACGCTCCAGGCCATCAAGTTTCCGCTGTGCTCGCTCTTTAGACATCAGCTGGCTAAGGGGCTTGCCGCTCGGCTCGGCCACAATGCGCCAGTATGCTCCGACCTGCTCAAGCTTCATGGGAAACGGTATCCAGAGCTGACCCCGCGAACATCACCCCGCCGCTTCCCCACGCTTCGTCTCTGCCTCCTGAACCTCCCGCATCATCGCGAGGATCGCGTCCAGCCATTGGTCGAGCTTTGGGAGCAAGTCCGAGACTGTGATGTTGTACCCGTCGCTCCTGAGCACCCGCATCCACGTGCGCCCGCCCTTGACCTCTGACACGACCAGCGCCCCAGGCACCAGCGCCGTCACCGACGCGATATACCGTTCGCCGATCGCCGGGTCCAGCTCCCACTTCTCAAAGTACGTCGGCACGTAGTTCACCTCGACAAACCCGTTGCTCGCGTACACCGACCCGAAGGTGAAACGGTCCGACCGCGTGGGCTCGAACCAGAACAGACCGACCGACGCCCCCTTGC
This sequence comes from Planctomycetota bacterium, assembly GCA_023412695.1. Taxonomy (GTDB): domain Bacteria; phylum Planctomycetota; class Phycisphaerae; order Phycisphaerales; family UBA1924; genus JAHBXL01. The sequence goes on from JAEYNG010000097.1 coordinate 2,529, forward strand.
CGGTCAGTTCAATCCCCATCTCGGTGCACTGGGCGAGGAACTGGCGGAACGCCTCCGCGACCGCCACGCTCGTGTTGCGGGCGAGCGTCTCGAGGAACACTTGAAGCGCCTGGTCACGCCGAATCTCGGGCCGACCCGCCGCGTCCGGCAGGGACACCTGAACGTCCGCTGCCCGGATGCCCTCCTTCAGTTCAACGACCGCCCTCACCACCTCCCGCGTCTTGGCCAGGGTCCGCGGCTGGATGAAGTACTCCGCGCCGCTCCCCTCTGCTCGGAACACTGCCATCTCGACCAGCGAGAGCGAGAAGTTCAGCTGCGGGTTCCGGGACAGCGTCTCGGCCAGGTGCTCTACCCCCTCCTGAATACCATCGCCGACGATCAGCAGGAGGAACCGGCCCTTCTGGAGCCCGCGGCT
>JAEYNG010000143.1 GCA_023412695.1 Planctomycetota bacterium
CTCGAGAGGGTGGAATAGAGCCAGACGACGGCGTGATCGACCCAGCCGCCGAAGTACGCCGCGGCTGCGCCGAGCAGCGTGCCGATGAGCACCGAGGCAATCGCGACGACAATGCCGACCTGCAGCGCGACCTTGATGGAAAAGATCACACGGAGGAAGTTGCTGCGCCCCTGGCGATCGGTGCCGAGGGAATGCAGCATGGACTGCTTGAAGCTCTGCCAGCCGCTGAGCGGCTGGAACATGTCGCGAACGGTCGCCTCGAGTTTGGCAATGGTCGCCGGAATGTCCACCGCGTCGGGGACGGGCTCGCCGTCGATGAGCTCCGGCGGCGGCGGATCGTTCAGGTCATCGAACTCCGACAGCGTGTCGTAGAGCTCCTCGGACCTCTCGACCAGCCCCTCGAGCCGCGTAAGCTCGGACTCGTTGTCGGCCGCGCCGGGGAGCATGCGGAGCTGGCCGTAGCGGATCTCGGCGAAGCCCTCGCCGTTGTTGACGGCGCGTTTGACCTCGCGGGTCATGATCCGCGCGGCCTCGACGCGACGCTCGTTAGTCGTCGGGATGCCGAAGCCGTTGATCGGCGTCGGCCAGACGGGCTGCTCGACCTCGGCGTAGGAGATGCCGAGCTTTCCGGGAGCGAGATCGCCCATGGCGACCCAGCCGCCGATGAGGGCGTAGATGAGGATCGCGAAGAGCGCGCACACGGCGAGGCGGTTGCGGAAGAACTTCCGCACGCCGCGGCTGGTTTTCAGGCGCCTCAAGGTGGTGATCATGACAGCCTCACCCGTGGATCGACAAGCGCATAGAGCACGTCGGTCAGGATGTTGGTGAGGATGAACAGGCCGGCGAGGACGGCCGTGAACGTCTGGATGATCGGGAAGTCCTTGTTGATGATGGCGTCGATGAGCAGCTTGCCCATGCCCGGGATGCGGAACTGGTACTCCATGACGATGGAGCCGGTGATGAGGAACGGGATCGTGATCATGACGCGGGTGATCACCGGGATCATGGCGTTCTTGAGCATGTGCACGAAGATGATCTTGGGCCGCGTCGCGCCCTTGGCGACGGCGGTGGTGATGTAGTCGCGGCTGGTTTCCTCGACCATCACCGCGCGGTAGAAGCGTGCGTCGTAGCCCATGCCGACGACAACGCCGATAATGACCGGCAGGGCGCAGTACTTCACCCAGTTGCGCAGCCCGGGCTCGTAGCCGTTGCTGGCGAAGAGCTCGAAGCCGAGCTGCTGGTTGAGCCAGGACGAGCCGAAGACCTGCCCGAGCACGATGAAGACGACGACGCTGATGCTCATACCGAGCACGACGAGGACCATGAGCGTCTTGTCGAGCAGGCTGCCGCGATACGCCGCGGAAAGCAGCCCGACGAGGATTGCGATCGTCGCCGTGAGGACGAGCGTGGGCACGGTAATCTTCAGCGTCGGCCAAACGGCGTCGGCGAGCTTGGCGCCGACGTTGTCGGATTCGAACTGCCACGAGCGGTAGGGCCGCTCCTCGGTGCCGAAGTCGAACCGCACAATGCGCCAGAGGAACTCGACGTACTGCGTCTTCAGCGGCGGGTAGAGCCCGACGCGGCCGGCCTCGACGATCGGCTCGACGCCGAATGGCTCATCGGGGTCCTCGAACCCGATCGGCAGGAACGGGCGGTCGAGCCCCATCGACGACTTCTTGAGCGCGGCGGTCTCGGCGGTCGCGTTCTTGCCGAGGTAGGCCGAGACCGGGTCGCGCAGCCGCAGCGCGGCCATCATGATGAGGATGATGCCCAGGTAGACGGGGATCGAGTACAGCAGTCGGCGTGCGACGTACGACCACATGGAGAGTCTCGAAGAGAGCAGAGAACAGAGAGCAGAAAACCGAGAACAGAGAGAACAGTGCTGGAGCAGGGGATCGAAGCGCGGCAGTCAGAGACGCTCAGGAAGCTCTCTTTCCTTGCCCGCCGCGCACATGCACCGTTGGCTCGTCCGGGTAACCCGGTTCGAGGTTGTACTTCACTTCGATAGACCGAAGCAATCCGTAGATCACCCTCGCGACCTCGTCCGCCTGTTCAGGCAGTTGGCCGACATCGGCAAGCAGCTTGTGATCCTGCGCAAAGTACAACACGCTCGGCACCTCACAAACCGAACCGCGAGCGTGCCGCAGGTGCTTTACAAAGCCCGCGGGAGTGCCGAATCCGTAGCCCTCGGCGATGTTCAAGTGCACCGATGACACTGCGCGGCGAATCTGGCTGGTGAGGCCATACCGCGCAGGAAACTGGTCGCTTAAGTCATAGCAGGCCCGTGCAAGCGCCACAGCTTTCTGCCACGCGATCAAGTTGCGGAATCCTCGTACCGACCCGCGTGGTTGATCGCCACCCTCCTCGTCGTAGGCATTTCTGTTTGCTGCTCGCTGCACGCTGCTCACTTTGCCGCCTCCACGTCAAGGTACTTAAACCAGTTGTAGAAATCCTCGCTCGGCTTGAAGTTCTTGAGGAACGGGTGCGCGAGGTAGAACCGGGTGCGGGCCATTGAGCCGACGAACGGAACATCGCGGATGACCATGTCACGCATCTGCTCGATGATCTTCGTGCGCTCCGGGCCCGGCTTCATCACGATGATCTGCTCGTAGAGCTTGTCGAACTCGGGGCGGTCGTAGTTGTAGTGGTTCGCGCCCGGGGCCTTGTTCTTCGAGTAGAACAACGCGAGGTTGTTCTCGGGGTCGGGGTAATCCGTCCCCCAGGCGAAGCCGAACATCTGCGCCTTCTTCTGGTTGATCGCCTCAATCAACTCGGAGAAGTCCACCATCTTGGGGTTGAGCTTCACGC
>JAEYNG010000186.1 GCA_023412695.1 Planctomycetota bacterium
CGCTTCGTGCTCGCACGCATGCTCTCCCCCGCCGGCCGCATGGTCGTACGCCACCTCCAGCGCCACAGCCTCCGCACCGCGATCGCCATCTTCGGTGTCTCGATGACAGTCGCGATGCTGATTCTGGGCAGCTTCATGACCGATGCGGTGCAGCGGCTCATCGACCTCGAGTTCTCCGCCGTCCAGCGGCAGGACATCTCGGTCACCTTCAACGAGCCCCGCGCGATCGGCGCGCAGCATGAGCTCGCCGCAATGCCCGGCATCATCGCCGTCGAGCCCTTCCGCACCGTCCCAGCACGCATCACCCACGGCAACCGCTCTCGTCGCGAAGCGCTCCAGGGCATCGTGCCCGATCCCCGCCTGCACCGCGTGCTCGACGGACAGGGTCGCTCCGTCAATGTCCCGCCCGACGGGCTCCTCATCTCCATCGCCCTGGCCGAACTCCTCGACCTCGCCGCCGGCGACGAGGTGGATGTCGAGATCCTCGAGGGTCAACGCCCGACCCTCCGCCTCCGCATAGAACGCATCGTCGAGTCCTTCCTCGGCACCGCCGCGTACATGGACATCGCCGCACTCAACCGCGTCATGGCCGAGGGCCCGACGCTCAGCGGCGCGCACCTCAGCGTCGATCGCGCCGCCGAGCCCCGCCTCTATGCCGACCTCAAGCTCACACCCTCCGTCGCCACCGTCACCATCAAGCGAGCCGCCCTCGAGAGCTTTGAGGAGACCCTTGCCAGAAACCTTCTCACGATGCGCATGTTCAACCTCGCCTTCGCCTGCATCATCACCATCGGCGTGGTCTACAACACCGCCCGAATCCTGCAGGCCGAACGCAGCCACGAGCTCGCCACCCTCCGCGTCCTGGGCTTCTACCGCACCGAGATCGCGGGCATCTTCCTCGGCGAGCTCGCCGTCATCGTTCTCGTCGCGATCGGCCCCGGTCTCCTCGCCGGCTACGCCCTCGCCGCCGCCGTAACCGCAGCTCTCCAGACCGAGACCCACCGCATCCCCTTCGCCGTCAGCACGCAGACATTCGCGTTCGCCGGTACAGTAGTAATGCTCGCCGCGGCCGCGACTGCACAGTTCGTCCGAAGCGACCTCGACGATCTCGACCTCGTTGAGGTCCTCAAAGCCCGGGCATGACCACCATGGCCAGTCTCCGCCGAATCCTTCTTCCGCTCCTCCTGCTCGGCGTGCTCATCATCGGGCTTGTTCTCAGTCTCATGCCGCGCCCCGTCTCGGTCGATGTCGCCCCGGTGACAAAGGGCCCCGTCGTCGTCAGCGTGCGTGAAGACGGCCGCACGCGCGTCAAGGAGCGGTACGTCGTCTTCAGCCCTTTGGGCGGTCGCCTTGAACGCATCCCGCACAAGGCGGGCGCTTCCATCACGGCCGCCCAGACGCTCCTCGCCGCGATCGAGCCCAGCGATCCCGAACTGCTCGATGCCCGCGCGGTTGCCGAGGCCGAAGCACGCGTCAAGGCCGCGAAAGCCGCCATCCGCCGGGCCGATACCGAAGTCGCCGCGACCAACGCCGCGCTGGAGTTCGCGACCGAGGACCTCGCCCGCATGCTCCGCTCCGAGCGCGATTCGGCCGCGACCGCGCGCGAAGTCCAGGATGCCCGCGTCACCGTAACCTTGCGGACCGAGGCCGCACGCTCGGCCACCTTCGCCCGCGACATCGCCGCCTTCGAGCTCGAACAGGCCGAAGCCGCCCTCATCCGCACCCGACCCTCTCAACCCGAAGGAAACGACGATGCCGGCACCCAGTTCCGCATCGTCTCCCCGATCGACGGCGCGGTCCTCCGCGTGCTCCGCGAGAGCGCGGGTTTCGTCGCGCCGGGAACCCCCCTCCTCGAGATCGGCGACTCGACCGATCTCGAGATCGAGGTCGATGTTCTCTCGGAAGACGCCGTACGTATCCGCCCCGGTGCCCGCGTCCACATCGAAGACTGGGGCGGGCCCCGCCCTATCGACGCTCGCGTCCGCCTCGTCGAGCCCTCCGCCTTTACGAAGATCTCCGCCCTCGGCGTCGAGGAGCAACGCGTCAACGTCATCATCGACTTCGCCGAGCCGCTCGACCACCTCCCCGCCATGGGCGACGGGTTCCGCGTCCAGGCCCGCATCATCATCGACGAGGCCGCCGACGCTGCACGCATCCCCACCGGCGCGCTCTTCCGCCGCGGCGAGGACTGGGCTGCGTTCGTCCTCGACGAGAACCGAGCCCTTTTAAGAACCGTGATGATCGGCCGCCGGAATGATCAGCAAGCCGAGGTGCTCTCGGGCCTCGAACTCGGCGACCGCGTCGTGCTCTATCCAAGCGACCGCGTTGTTGACGGCGCCAGGCTCGCCCCGCGCGAGTGACGGAGAACGCATCCTCTCGCGTCCCTGTTAAGGCCGACATGACCAGCGAGCACCGCGGCCAACCCGTTCGCAGTTGCAATCGCCGCATCATCGCGTCGGTGCTTGTCGCCCTGCTGCTCGGCACGTTCACCACCACCGCCGTCGCCTGGGCCCTTGCCCTCACGGTTGACACGATCCTCTACCCCGTGCCGATGACCTACCGCCAGACACCCGGCACGCTCTGGGTCGTTCAGCCCTATGTCTGGCACGGCGTCTGCTCCGAGGTCTGGACGCCCCTCGACTGGGCCGCGCGCAGCGGCCAGTCCGTTGCAGACTTCGACCAAGCCGCCACAGCGATGTCCACAGGCCTCCCCATCACCGCCGACATGCCGCGCATCGCAGGCATCGCCGAGCTTGTGAACACCGACGGCGACCCCGGCAATCTCACCGAACATCACCGCGGCTTTCCCTTCCTCGCGCTCGGCTCCGCCGCGATCATCGACGCCGACCCGATGCACCGCCCCCCGCCCGCCGACGACGGGCCGCGAACGCTCTGGGCATTCCCGCTCAAGCCCGCCGAAAGCGCGACATGGGACGTAGACCTCACCCACCTCCCGCTGAAGCCCCTCTTCCCCGGCTTTCACCTCAACACACTCCTTTTCGCCTCATTCTGGTGGGCCGCGTTCTTCTGGCGACCCCTTCGCCGTCGCCGCCGCATCGCCCGCGGCCAGTGCCCCGCATGCGCCTACTCCCTCGCCGGCCTGCCGCCCGACACGCACAAGTGCCCCGAGTGCGGTGCCGCCATCCCGACGCATTGATGTTGTCAGCCTGGACATCCCATGAGCGGTCACCGGCCTTGAAGCGACGGCGACACTGATCGCGATCAGCTACGACGCCTGTTGACTGCGAACTACCCCTTTGCCATCTGCCATTTTCCTCCCTTGCTCACCCATCTATAGTGCCGACTCCACGCACCCCAACACGCAGGAGCCGCACAGCATGTCCACCGCCGCCCCCGCCCCCGCACCCGTCACCAAGG
>JAEYNG010000282.1 GCA_023412695.1 Planctomycetota bacterium
TGGTGGTGCGGTTCAAGCTGGAGGCCGCGGCGGCGACGTGGGAGCCCGCGCGTGTGGCGTGGTTCGAGTCGGTGGGCCCGCTGCCGGAGGTGATCCGGCTCATGCCGGGGGAGGGCGGCGCGCCGACAGCGATCAGCGATGTGGGGCGGCTGGAGCCGGTGCCGCGAGAGTGGTGGCCGAAGGAGTAAGGGGGCGGGCGGGGACTATGATGTATGCATGACGCTTCGCGGAACCATCGAGAACGGTCGTCTCGTGCTTGACGATGGCGAGTCGTTGCCCGACGGCACGCGCGTTGATGTGCATGTCCGGGATAAGCAGGGGAAGTCCAAGGCAAGGGGTGACTCGTTCACGCGGATTGTCTCTCGGGCCGTTCGGACAGGGGTTCATGACCTCGCGGCGGAGCACGACCATTACGTGTACGGGACACCGAAGCGCGCAACGAAGCAAGCACCAAAGCGCGCTCGCGCGGCGCGTAAGAAGGTTCGCGGCTCATCGAAAACGCCGAAGGGGCGGCGGCGTTGAGCACCAGAGGACGTCGGCGGGCGAGCGTCTTCCTCGACACACATGGTTTGGTCGCGGTGCTGAACGCCGATGACGCTCACCACGACGCGGCATGCAGGCTGTTTCGTCTGCTGGCCGAGGACCGCACGCCGGTCTATACAAGTGACTGGGTGCTGGCTGAGTTCTTGAGCGTCGCCTCGCGGCCGGCGGTTCGAGCATCGGCGGCACTGATTGTGAGCGATCTGCGCGGGTCGGCGCAAACGGAGGTCGTGCCGGCTACGAGAAAGCTCTGGGATCAGGCGTTTGCGCTCTTCGGCTCGAGACGGGACAAGGAGTGGTCGTTTGTTGACTGCACCAGCATTGTGCTGTGTGAACAGCTCGGGGTGACCGGTGTGGCGACCAATGATCACCACTTTGCTCAGGCGGGCCTGAGGGTGTTGCTCGGGTGAACGACCCTGCGTTCGCCATGAGCTGGGCAAGGTTGTTCTGGCCTGCCGGTGGACGAGTTCCGGGCGTTGCTGCGCTAAGGTTCTGGCGATGAGCCAGACCATCTCTCCGTACGACACGTACACGTCTCCCCTTGCCACGCGGAACGCGAGCGAGCAGATGCTGCGGCTGTGGTCGCCGCGGCACAAGTTCAACACGTGGCGGCGGATCTGGCTGGCGGTGGCGGAGGCGCAGCACGAGCTTGGACTGCCGGTGACGAAGGAGCAGGTGGAGGAGCTGCGGGCGGTGGTCGAGCGGCCGGGCGGGATTACTGATGCCGAGATGAAGGCGGCGGAGAAGTATGAGCGCGAGCTGCGGCACGATGTGATGGCGCACGTGCACGCGCTGGGGGACTCGTGCCCGAAGGCCAAGGGGATTATTCATCTGGGGATGACGAGTCAGGATGTGGTGTGTAATGCGGACTTGTTAGTCATCCACGAAGCGCGAAGCTTGATCGACCTCAAGACAACGCGATCAGTGCTGTCGCTCGGAAACGCCGCGGAGCATTCGCTCAAGCTCCCTTCGCTCGGATTCACGCACTACCAACCAGCACAGCCTGTGACGATGGGCCGTCGTATCGCAAACTGGGCGGTTGATTTGTCACTGCTTCGAAGTCGAATGCTCGCTGGGCCTGGCGTGCGGCATGGCGCTGTCAAGGGATTTCGCGGAGCCACTGGATCCCAGGCATCGTATTTGGAGCTGTTTGAAGGTGACCACAACAAGGTGGAAGAGTTCGAAGAGCGCGTACTAGATGCCCTCTTTCGCTACCAAATGCAGCAGCAGATTGCGATGACCAGCGGCAAAGAGTGCAAGCCGCCAACGCCTGAACAACTGGCATTTCGGAAGGCGATGTCCGAAGGCATGGCTGCTCAAGATGCGGCCGTGCGCAAGTCGTTGGAGTCGAGCGGACTGGCACCGGACTTGATACAGGAGTTGAGACGAAAGGGATACCCGGCGGGCGACAAGTCGCGGCGAATGCACTCGCACTTTCACACCGTCTCCCTTGTGGGCCAGACCTACCCCCGCGTCATCGACACCTTTATCCTCGCCGATCTCGCTTCCTGCGCCTCTGTCCTCCACAAGATCGCCACCGACATCCGCCTGCTCTGCAATCGCAAGGAGCTCGATGAGCCCTTCGAGGACAAGCAGATCGGTTCGAGCGCGATGCCGTACAAGCGGAACCCGATGCGCTGCGAGCGCATCTGCGGCCTCACGCGCTTTGTGATGAACCTCGTCGGCAACGCCTACGACACCGCCGCGACGCAGTGGCTGGAGCGCACGCTCGATGACAGCAGCAACCGTCGCCTTTCTCTTCCCGAGGCCTTCCTCGCGCTCGATGGCGCGCTCGACCTGATGCACAATGCCGCGAGCGGGTTGATCGTGCATGAGGCGATGGTTCGCAAGAACCTGATGGCCGAGCTGCCGTTCATGGCGACCGAGAACATCCTGATGGCGTGCGTGAAGCTCGGCGGCGATCGGCAGCACTACCACGAGGTGATTCGCCAGCATGCGCAGGCCGCGGGATTGCGCGTCAAGCAGGAGGGCCTCGACAACGACCTGCTCGACCGCTTGAAAGCCGACAAGAACTTCCAGTCCAAGGCGCGGGGCGGTGCGCTGTCGGCCGAGCTCGATTGGGAGGGCGTGATGGACCCGATGAAGTACGTCGGCCGCAGCGTCGAGCAGACGGAGCGGTTCATCAAGGAGGTCGTCGAGCCTCTGCGCGAGCAGTATGGAGAGGCGATTGCGAAGCTGGAGGAGAGCGGGCCGAAGGTGTGATCGGCACGCGATCCGTGCGCGGGCACGAAGGCGCCATGAGGGGATCCGATGACATCGAAGCGTCCGGGTTGGGAAGTCTGGAAGTCCGCCTTTGAGCTCTCGGGGAAGGGCACGCCGTACCTTCATCTCGAGCGCGCGAATACCCGCGGCATCTGTCACTGCACGTGCGAGCGTGCGCTCGTGGCCGCGCCGTCGCAACTCGGCTGCCCATGGTGCGGCTGCGGTTGGTTGTTCTGCTGCATGATGTGCGGCAAGGCGTTTACGTACGCCAAGCCGGTGCTGATCGATTATCCGCTCCGTGAGCTGGTGGAGCGGGACCTGCTCGCCCGCGGCTGGAAGCGTGACGACGAATGGTTCGAATCCGAGACGGCGTATCTCGCCGACCTGATGTCGGATATCGAGGAAGGATGCGAGTACGTCTATCTCGACGGCGTGATCTTCCCGCTCGATACACGGGAGATCGAGTTCGACGGCCTGCATTCGCACCATCGCTTCGCGACGCTGCCGCACGCGGACGAGCTCGAGAACCCCGGCGCGCTCGACGCGGCGATCGGCGATGCGGCGTACTGGGAAGCGCGGCGCTTGCCGCCGCAGGACGACGAAGAGCAGTAGCCCGTCGCGTTTGACGCGCAATGAAAAGGGCCCGCCGGATGCGGGCCCCTTCTACTTGTCGCTGAGTCGGTTCAGCAACCCCTGAACCACGCCGCGAGGAAGGCGAAGATGTCGGGGACCTCGATGCCGTTGACGTGGTCGAAGTTGGCCGCGGGCTCGTGGGCAAACCATGCGCTGAGGAATGCGAAGATGTCCGGGAC